>CAUVLK010000006.1:0-24179 GCA_963552635.1 uncultured Lautropia sp.
GATCGCTCCGGAGCGGGAGCACGCCCTGGGGCGTCTTCCCCGGGCCCGGCGGGGTTCCGGGCCGCATCCCTTGCCGTCGCCCGAGGCCGTGCGGGCGCTGCCCCCTTTCGAGCGGCTGCCCGACACATCCATCGTGATGGTGGGGCCGGAGCTGGCGCAGCAGGCGGCCGACGAGATCGGGGCGCTTTCGGTGGTGGGCTTCGATACCGAGTCGAAACCGGTGTTCGTTCGGGGGCAGGCGCAGGATGGCCCGCACCTGGTGCAGTTTGCCTCGGCAGAGCGCGCGTGGCTGTTCCCGTTGCAGGATCCGGCCTGTGCCCAGGCGGTGGCCGGGCTGCTGGCGCGGCCTGAGCTGCTGAAGGTGGGGTTCGGCCTGGCGGGAGATCGGGCCCAGCTGCTGGCGCGCTTTGGCGTGGCTCCGCAGGGGCTGGTGGATCTGGACCAGACCTATCGGGCGCTGGGCTATCGGGCCTCGCTGGGCATCCGCATGGCCATGGCCGTCACCTTCGGACGGTATTTCGAGAAATCCAAGTCCATCGGCACCTCGGACTGGTCGCGGCAGCCGCTGTCGGCCGCCCAGTGCCGCTATGCCGCCCACGATGCCTGGGGTGCCTTCCGGATTTACGAGGCGCTGCGCGTGCAGGGCATCGACGTGGTGCCCCCGCCTGCCGTGGCCAAGGGCGGGGCGCTCAGACGCCCCAGGTCACGTCCACGTCCGCAGCCTTCGCCTCTCGCATCAGCTCGATCAGCGGATAGACGCGCTGACGCAGGTTGACGAAGCGCTCGCGGGCGTCTTCCTGAAGGTTCTGGTCATCGGCGTCCTGTGGCTGATCGGCGGGCGGTTGCTCGCGTTCGGCTGCCTGTTCCAGGGCGGCAATGGCTGCCGGGATCTGGGCCACGGTGATGATGCCGGTGGCGTCCGGGCTCTTGCCGATGATTTTCAGCACCTGTTCGGCGGCCTTGCCGACCATGGTGACACTGCCGGTGGCGCGGCTGCGGAATTCGTACAGCATGTCGTCTCTCCTCTCGGGATGCACCGTCGCCCACGCCGGGAGGGGCGTCGGGCGAGCAGGGCTCACGTCGATTATGCCGGGTTTGCCCCGGCGCTGACCAAATGGTCCAGCGGTCGGCGCAGGGCCATGGCCTCGGCCAGGTGAGCTGGTGTGACGGTGGCGCTGTCGGCCAGATCGGCCACGGTACGTGCCACCCGCAGCACGCGGTGCTGGCTGCGCCATGACCAGCCGAATCGGTCGGCCGCCTGGGTCAGCAGGGCGCGGGCATCGGGTTGCAGTGCCAGGCAGTCGTCGAAACGTCCGACGGGCAGAAGGCCATTGGTGCAGGCCTGTCGAGCCAGTTGCCGCTGGCGGGCGGACTGCACGCGCCGGGCCACGGTGGCGCTGTCTTCCGGGGCCGGGGCCTTGTTGGACACGTCGCTGGCCGGTTCGCGCATCATCTCGATGCCCAGGTCGAAGCGTTCCAGCAAGGGACCGGAGAGTCGGGCCTGGTAGCGGCGAATCTGCGCAGGAGTGCAGCGGCAGGCGCGCGCCGGATCCCCCAGGTTGCCGCAGGGGCAGGGATTCATGGTGGCCACCAGCAGGAAACGTGCCGGGAAGGTTTCGCTGTAGGGGCCGCGGCTGAGCGTGATGCGCCCGGTTTCCAGCGGCTCGCGCAGCGATTCGATGACGGTGCGCCGGAATTCGGTCAGCTCGTCCATCATCAGCACGCCATGGTGGGCCAGGCTGATGTTGCCGGGCCGTGGCGGCTGACCCCCGCCCAGCAAGCCTGCCGGGCTGGTGCTGGCATGGCAGGACAGAAAGGGCGCGCGCCGCGAACGGGTGGGCGGCTGACCGCTGGCCGAGCGGATGGCGGCGATCTCCAGCGCCTCGGCCGACGTGAGGGGCGGCAGGATGCCGGGCAGGCGCTGGGCCAGCATGCTCTTGCCGGTGCCGGGTGAACCGCACAGCAGCAGCGGGTGCAGGCCGGCTGCCGAGATTTCCAGCGCCCGGCGTGCCAGGGGCTGGCCGCGTACATCGGCCAGATCAGGCGATGCCTCGGTGTCGGGCTCGTCCGGAACGGAATCGTTGTCCGTGGGGCGCGGCAGCAGTGTCTGGCCGCGCAGATGGGCAATGACCGACGCCAGGTCGGGGGCGCCATGCAGGGTCTGCAGGCCGCTCTGTCGGGCCTCGGCCAGGTTGTCACGGGGCAGGATGAGCGTGCGACCCGGGGCGTCGGCTTTCACGCCGGCCGCCACGGCCAGGGCGGCGCGGATCGGTCGCAGTTCGCCTGACAGGGACAGTTCGCCCACCAGTTCCAGGTCCTGCAACGCCGTAAGCGGTACAAGGCCCGCTGCCGCGGCGATGCCGATGGCGATGGGCAGGTCGAAGCGGCCGGATTCCTTGGGCAGGTCGGCCGGCGCTAGGTTGACGGTGATGCGGCGGTTGGGAAACTCCAGGCCGCTCTGCAGCAGGGCGGCGCGCACCCGTTCACGGCTTTCGCGCACCGAGGTCTCGGGCAGGCCCACGATGCTGAAGGCGGGCAGGCCGTTGGCCAGATGCACCTCGACGGAAACCGGAGGTGCCGACAGGCCCAGCAGGGCCCGCGAATGGACCACCGCCAGGGTGTTCATCAGGCGTTCGGCTGGCCGCCGTCCCGTTTGTCGGCCTGCTGGGCCAGGCGGGCTTCCAGGGCGTCCACCCGGGCCTGCAGCGACTGCAGCAGGGCAGCCTGGATGTCGAATTCCTCGCGGCTGACCAGCTCCAGCTTATTGAAGGTCTGGCCCATCAGCGCCTTGATGTTGCGCTCGATGTCGGCGGCGGGGCTGGCCTTGATCAGGTCCATGACCTTTTGCTGAAAGTCCTGAAAGAAAGCCTGTTTTTCCATGAGATGGAATCTCCTGTCGGTCGGAAAGCGTGTGGGGAGGGTTCAAGGCTTCCGATGGTACGCAATCCGCGCCCAATCATCACGATTCCTGTCCGGAAGGCTTAGGCCAACAGGGTGTCATCAAGAATTCATGATGCAGAATTCATTCAACGATGAGCAGGAAGGCACGGCGGGATGCCAAAACGGCGGACACGCTCTAGAATGGATCGATTGACCGGCATCCGGCCGGCCTGTCCCTTTTCGGGTGGCGCATGGACATTCTTTTCATCCTCGATCCCTTCGATTCCCTCAAGCCCAAGAAAGAGACCAGCATCGCCATGATGCGGGCTGCCGTGGCGCGTGGCCACCGGGTCTTCGGCTGCCTGCAGGGTGACATCAGTCTGGATCAGGGCAAGGTCACGGCCCGGGTGACACCGCTGGAGCTGACCGGCGAGCTCTCCCCCTGGTACAAGGCCGGCGAGGTGCGCATCGAGCCGCTGTCGGTCTTTGACGCCGTGCTGATGCGCAAGGATCCGCCCTTCGACATGGAATATGTCTATTCCACCTACATGCTGGAGCGGGCGGTCGAGCAGGGGGCACGGGTCTACAACAATCCGGCCGCCATTCGCGACCATAATGAGAAATTCTCCATCACGGCCTATCCGCAGCTGACCACCGACGTGATGGTCACGCGCGATCCGGCCCGGCTGCGCGAGTTCGTCGCCCGCCATGGCGAGGTGGTGTTGAAGCTGCTGGACGGCATGGGCGGGGCGTCCATCTTCCGGGCACGTCAGGATGATCCCAACCTGTCGGTCATTCTGGAGACGATGAACCGATTCGGCACGCGCACCGTGATGGCGCAGCGCTACCTGCCGGCCATCGCGCAGGGCGACAAGCGCATCCTGCTCATCGACGGCGAAGTGGTGCCGCATGCGCTGGCGCGCATTCCGCAGGCTGGCGAGGCCCGGGGCAACATGGCAGCCGGCGGCAAGCCGGTGGCACAGCCGCTGTCGGCGCGTGATGAAGAGATCGCCCGCTATCTGGGCCCGCGCCTGGCAGCCCAGGGGCTGTTCCTGGTGGGCCTGGACGTGATCGGCGACAGCCTCACCGAGATCAACGTCACCAGCCCCACCGGGTTCATGGAGATCACCGCACAGACCGGCTTCGACGTGCCCGACTTCTTCATTGCACAGCTGGAAAGGCGCGTGGCGGCCGATCGTTCCGCTGCCGGGGCCTGAGCGGGAACATTCATGATCTCGGTGCTGATCATCGCGCATCAGCCCCTGGCCACAGCGCTCCTGGGGTGCTGTCGGCACGTCTATCGCGGCCTGCCGGTGCAGGCAGCCGCGCTGGACATCATTCCCGACGAGGATCCCGAGCAGGCACTGTGCGAGGCGCGGGCGCTGGCCAGTCGCATCAATGACGGCAGCGGTCAGGTGGTGCTGACCGATCTGTACGGGGCCACGCCGTCGCGCATCGCCATGCAGATGGCTGTGCCGGGCCGGGTCAGTGTCCTTTACGGCGTCAACCTGCCCATCCTGCTGAAAGTGTTCAACTATCGGGCGCGCCTGCCCCTGGTCGAGCTGGAGTCCCTGGTGCTGCGTGATGCGGCCGATGGCATCGGGCGGATCGATGCCGGATATCCCGGGCGTCGGCTTGACAGGGCGCAGCAGTCCGAGGGCGCGCCTGACCCGGAAGCGCCTGCCGCATCGTCTGATGCTGTGCGAAACGACCGTTCCCTGCAGTCCGACACCCCACCCTCCAGCCCCTCACATTCATGAAAGAAGCCGAAGTCAGGATCGTCAACCGCCTCGGGATCCATGCCCGCCCGTCCGCTGCACTCACGCAGCTGGCCGGCAAGTTCCAGTCGGGCGTGTGGTTCACCAAGGGTACGCGGCGCGTCAACGGCAAGAGCATCATGGGGGTGATGATGCTGGCGGCCGCCTGCGGCACCGTGCTCAAGATCGAAGTGGATGGCGAAGACGAGGATGCCGCGCTGAAGGCACTGGTCGAGCTGATCGCGTCGGGCTTCGGTGAAGAACCCGGGGCCGGCGCATGATGCAGACACTGGTTGGCGCGCCCATCGGTGGTGGCATCGTGCTGGGGCGGGCCTGTGTGTTGGATACCGCGCTCATCGACGTACCGCGCTACTACATCACCTCCGGGGAGGTGGCGGGCGAATGGGCCAGACTGGGCGAAGGTTGTGCCAAGGTCGAGGCCGAGCTGCAGGGTGTGGCTGCCCAGCTGCCGGCTGATGGGCCGACCGAAGCCCGGGCGCTCCTGGACGTGCAGCTGATGCTGCTGAACGATCCGGCGCTGATTGAAGCCGCCAAGTCCCGGGTCGAGAACGAGCGGCTCAACATCGAATGGGCGATTTCCGAGACGGCCGAGGAATTGATGGCGCAGTTTCGCGCCATTGAGGATCCCTACCTGAAGGAACGCGGCCGTGACGTGGAACAGGTGGCTGACCGGCTGCTGAAGGCGCTCTCGGGTGCCAGTCCGCTGGGCGTTGGCCGTAACGGCGGTGGGGAGCCGCTGATCTACGTGGCCCAGGATCTGCAACCGGCCGACATGTTGCAGCTGCGCGGGGTGCTGGGCTTCGTGTTTGAGCAGGGTGGCATCCATTCGCACACGGCCATTCTGGCGCGCAGCCTGCGCGTGGCGGCCGTCACCGGCGTGGATGATGCGACCGGACGCATCCGGGATGGCGACTTCCTCATTCTGGATGGTGACACCGGGAAGGTGATCGTCCGGCCCGACGAGGCGCTGCTGGAACAGTATCGGGAGCGCCAGCGCCAGGCGGCCGAGCGGGAGCGCCTGCTGGCGCGGCTGGCCGATGTGGCCTGCGTCACCCAGGATGGCTGCCGCGTCACCATGCTGGCCAACATCGAGCGGCCCGAGGAGGCCGAGGATGCCATGCACGTGGGGGCCGAGGGCATCGGGCTCTTCCGGTCCGAGTTCCTCTTCCTGAACCGCTGCCAGCTGCCCGACGAGGAAGAACAGTACCGGGCCTATCGCCAGGTGCTGGAGACCTTGCAGGGCCGTCCCGTCACCATCCGCACCATCGACGTGGGCGCCGACAAGATCCTGCCCGCTCAGGCGCTGATTCCCGGTGCCACATCGGCCCTGGGACGGCGCGCCATCCGCTACAGCCTGGCCGAGCCCGAGATGTTCCTGGTGCAGTTGCGGGCGCTTCTGCGGGCCTCGGTTCATGGCAATCTGCAGATCCTGCTGCCGATGCTGACGCAGCCCCATGAGGTGGACGAGGCCATGCTGCTGCTGGCCCAGGCCCGCCAGGAGCTGGCCAGCCGTGGCGAACCGGTGGCCGAGCACATCCCGGTGGGCGGCATGATCGAGGTGCCGGCTGCGGCGCTGTCGGCCGGCATCTTCGCCAGCAAGCTGGACTTCCTGGCCATCGGTACCAACGACCTGGTGCAGTACACCCTGGCCATCGACCGCACCGATCAGCGCATTGCCCATCTCTACGACGAGCTGCATCCGGCCGTACTGCGCCTGATCGCGCTGACCATCCGCGCCGCGCGCAAGGCCTCCAAACCTGTCTGCGTCTGCGGCGAGATGGCCGGCGAGCACAGGGTGGCGCCGCTGCTGCTCGGCATGGGGCTGCGATCCTTTTCCATGCTTCCGTCGCGCCTTCTGCGCGTCAAAAACGAAGTGCTCAAGGTCGATACCCGCCAGCTCACGCCGCTGGTGCGTCGCATGCTGGTGCAGGACGACCTTGGCAGCATCCGCCGCGGTCTGGCCTGCCTGGGCATCGAGGATGCCTCGACCGTGCCCTCACTTTCTGGAGCCGTCAACGCATGACTCTGCTGGTCACCCCCGTCCGGCATCGCTTCGAGGAGCCGCTGCCGCTGACCAGCGGCGGACAGTTCGGGCCGTATGAACTGGTCTACGAGACCTACGGCACCCTCAACGCCGCACGCAGCAATGCCGTCCTCATCTGCCACGCCCTCAACGCTTCCCACCACGTGGCGGGCCTCACGGCCGGCACGGCCGATGAGCATGGGTGGTGGTCCAACATGGTGGGCCCGGGCAAGCCGGTCGATACCGACCGCTTCTTCGTCATCGGTGTCAACAACCTGGGCAGCTGCTTCGGCTCCACGGGGCCCAAGTCCACCGATCCGGCCACCGGCCGGCCCTACGGCCCGAGCTTCCCGGTCATCACCGTCGAGGACTGGGTGCACAGCCAGGCACGCCTGGCCGACGCGCTGGGCATCGAGCGCTTTGCCGCCGTCATGGGCGGTTCACTGGGCGGCATGCAGGCCCTGGCCTGGAGCTACCTCTATCCCGAGCGCCTGGCCCACTGCGTGGCCATTGCCACGGCACCGCGCCTGTCGGCCCAGAACATCGCATTCAACGAAGTGGCGCGCCGCGCCATCGTCACCGATCCCGACTTCCACGGCGGACGCTACTACGACCACGACACCGTGCCTGCCCATGGCCTGCAGGTGGCGCGGATGATCGGCCACATCACCTACCTGTCCGATGACGCCATGGCCGAGAAGTTCGGCCGGATGCTCAAGCACGGACACTACGGCTTTTCCTTCGATATCGAATTCGAGATCGAGAGCTATCTTCGCTATCAGGGCGAAAAATTCTCGCGCTACTTCGACGCCAACACCTATCTGCTGTTCACCCGCGCGCTGGACTACTTCGATCCGGCCCGTGCCACCGGCGGGGACCTGGCCAAGGCGCTCTCACCGGCGCAGTGCGCCTATCTGGTGGCTTCGTTCACCACCGACTGGCGCTTCTCGCCGGCGCGCAGCCACGAGATCGTCAAGGCGCTGCTGGCCAACCGGTCGCCCGTCACCTATGCCGAGATCGATGCGCCCCATGGCCACGACGCCTTCCTGCTGGACGACGCCCGCTACCACAGCCTTGTGCGCAGCTACTTTGACCGCATCCATTTGGGGGAAACGCCTGATGTCTGCTGAAACCCCGGAACTGCGGGCCGACCTGGCCGTCATCGCCGACTGGATCCGCCCCTATGCCAACGTGCTTGACCTGGGCTGCGGCGACGGCGCCCTGCTGGCCTACCTCTCCCAAGTCAAGCATTGCCACGGCTACGGTGTCGAGATCGACGATGCCGAGGTGCTGGCCTGCGCACGACGCGGCGTGGACGTGATCCAGCGCAACATCGAGGACGGCCTGGGCATGTTCCGCGGTGGCGACAAGTTCGACGTGGTGGTGCTGTCCATGGCCCTGCAGGCCACCAAGCGCACCGAGAAGGTGCTCGACGACATGAGCCACGTGGCGCGCGAGGGCATTGTCTCGTTCCCCAACTTCGGCCACTGGTTCCACGTCTGGTCCATCCTGCGCGGGCGCATGCCCATCACGCGCGAGATGCCCTACGAGTGGTTCGACACGCCCAACCTGCACCTCACCACGCCGCATGACTTCGAGGATCTGGCCGAGCGGCTGGGTCTGGTGATCATGGAACGCATCTTCCTGGCCGAGGGCCGGCCGGTGCGCTGGTTCCCGGTCAAGCGGGCTACCCAGGCCATCTACCGCTTCCGCCGGCGCGGAGACTGAAGACTGGCGGATCGGTGCCGGCCGTCAGGCCGGGATGGAATGGTTATCCCCGCTGGCCGTCAGGGGGAACGTCGTGCGTTCACCACGGCGAGTTCCGAATGCGTTGCCGACGTATGACAAAAGTTTGCTTTTGGACGGATTCCCGTAACGCAATGCCGATGCAAATGAATGCCAATGTTGCGTGAGATACCGTTTGTAATCCTTGTACGCAGATCGGCCAGATAATGCGTTAATTGCACCTGCGGCGTCTGAACGCGCTGAAGGGAAAAATCCCTGAAGGCAGCCTCTGGCGCCGCACTCAACGCAACCAGCCAGGGATCGGTTCTGCCTCGTCTTTGCCATCCTTCCAGCCCGGATCGGCAAGTCCGGGCGTGCCGCCCGGACGCCCGTGGCGACGGGGCAGGCGGGAAGGCGTGCCTCGACAGGGTTTGGCAGAAGCGCCCCGGGCAACGGGATCAGGAGTGATTAGATGCCACAAGTCGACAGAAGCGCACGGTATTCCGAGTACCGGGTATGGGGATTGGGCCAACGCGGCACGCCGCTTGAAATCTATGATCCCGCCCGCTTCCCGTCCATCGCCCAGGTCATCGAGCACCTGGGGGGGCGCTTGCTGGAAATCCGCGGCGAAGGCGAGCCCATCCAGATCGCCCTGGCCGAAGGCCGTCGCACCGATGATCCTGACGCCGTCAATCGTCGCTTCACGCCGTTCTTCTCGTCCCTCACCTCGCTGGACTTCTTCTGCAAGCTGAACCTGCAGACCTACCTGTCGGTCGACTCCGACACCGCACCGCGTCGCTGGTTCTGGCAGGAAGAGACTCAGGCCGGCTATCGCTCCTCGGGCGTCGGCTCCATCGTCAACGAGACCTCGGTCAGCATCGCCCGCAGCGCCGGACACTGAAGTTGTCCGGACGACCTCGTCATCCCGCCCGTCACGGGGCGGGATCGCTTCCCCGATGCCTTGTCATCGTGAGGCATCGCTTCTTGCTTTCCCAAAAACGGAAAGGCGCCGGCAGAACGGCCAGGTACCGTCCGGATCTTCAGTGCAGCTTGTGCAGCCGGATCTCGCTGTAGCCGAACGTGCTGCGCAGCGATTGCGCTGCATAGGCCTGGCACAGCTCACGGGCGGCGGTCTGCACGTCCTCAGGCACCGATTCGCACAGGATCACCCGCAGCAAACCTTCCGCGATCAGGTCGAAGTCGGCGTGCCGCCCCTGGCTCGGGGCCTCGTTCATCAGCCGCCAGAGATCGGCTACCACCGTCGTGGGATGCTCCTCGACGAACAGTCGCAGTTCCGATGGATTGTCCTGGGACATCTGTACGCTCATGAGAGAAAGGCGGCTACAAATCGTAGAGGCA
The DNA here is from genome assembly GCA_963552635.1 of uncultured Lautropia sp. Taxonomy (GTDB): domain Bacteria; phylum Pseudomonadota; class Gammaproteobacteria; order Burkholderiales; family Burkholderiaceae_E; genus Lautropia. The sequence goes on from CAUVLK010000006.1 coordinate 9,766, forward strand.
GGAATGCTACGGTATTTGCCAATACCGCATTCGCAGCATAGTTATCTGCCGCAACACGATCATCCGAACGGTCCCAAACAGGCCATGAACGGTGGGTAAGGGCAGGATTTTCCATCATCCCGGTTTTTATGGATTGCGTGCGGGTTAAGCCCTCTGTACATGGGGATTTTGGAAACGAGAAACGGAATAATTCCTGTCATCAAGATGAACCAGGCAGCGTGTTTCGCAGTGCCCGGGCCTGACGGGCAGGGGGTGCCCATGGCGCGTAAAATCCGGGGGCGAACCTGAAACATTCCCGAGCCTGCCGCCTTTCGCTCCCGGCGCATGGCCGTGCCGGGCGCATCCCGGCCTCTTCTGCACGCCATGGCCCGGCACGCGTCCGGCGCCAGCCTCCATCGGGCATCACCATCATGTCAGATCAAGCAAACACCGCCGATGTGCTGGTCATCGGCATGGGGCCCGTGGGCCTCCACCAGATCTTCCAGCTGGGACTCCTGGGCCTGCGTGTGGCTGCCGTCGATTCGCTGCCGGAGCCGGGCGGCCAGTGCCGTGCGCTCTACGCCGACAAGCTGATCCACGACATCCCGGGCCTGCCGATGATTTCGGCACAGCAGCTGTCCGACAACCTGTTCCAGCAGATCCAGCCCCTTTACCCCGACCTCCACTTCGGTCAGGTGGCGCAGGCGCTGCGTCCCTGGCAGGAGGAGGGCGTACGACGCGGCTTCGAGCTGACGACCCTGACGGGCCTGTGCCTTCACGCCCGTGCCGTGGTGCTGGCGGCGGGCGCTGGCGCCTACCAGCGCCGCCCGCTGGACCTGCCGGGGGCCGAACAGTGGCGGGGTTCGCAGATCTTCGAGGAGCCCATGCCGGCCGAGCGCTTTGCCGGGCAGCATGTGGCCGTGATGGGGGGCGGCAACGAGGCCATCGACCAGTGCCTGGCGCTGGTGGCGGCCGGTGCGGCCAGCGTCAGCCTGGTGCATCGCCGTGCCCGCTTCAGCCGCTTCACCACGGATGCGGCGCGGGTGCAGGCTATCGAGGAACAGACCGCCGTCGGCCGTGTCCGGCTGGTGGTCGGCCAGCCGGCGCGGCTGGTGGGCGAGCCTGAGTCCGGCGGCCGCTTGCGCACCCTGGTCGTGGCCGATGCCGACGATGGCCACGAGATCGAGGTGCCGCTGGATGCGCTGATCCTCTGCCAGGGCCTCAACCCCACGCTGTCCCCGCTGGAGAGCTGGCAGTTGCCCATGGAAGGACGCTACTTGCCGGTGGACCCGGCCACCATGGCCAGTGCCATTCCCGGCATCCATGCCGTGGGCGACATCTGCACCTATCCGGGCAAGCTCAAGCTCATCGTCAGTGGCTTTGCCGAGGCCGCCCGCGCCGCCCAGAGCGTGGCGCAGTTCATTGCCGGCAAGCCGCCGCTGTTCGAGTACACCGCCATCAGTCTGCGCCAGCAGCGCCGGCTGGGTGTGCTGACCGAAGAGACGCTGGCCACCCGGCTGCGACCGCACCTGCATTTCCCCGAAGGGCTCTGAACACCGGATGCACGCCGAAGACATCCTGCACCAGGTGTTCGGCTACCCGGCGTTCCGGGGGCTGCAACACGACATCATCGAACACGTGGCCGGTGGCGGCAATGCGCTGGTGCTGATGCCCACCGGGGGCGGCAAGTCACTGTGCTACCAGATTCCGGCGCTGATGCGCGACGGCGTGGGCATTGTCGTCTCGCCGCTGATTGCGCTGATGCAGGATCAGGTGGCGGCGCTGCGCGAGCTGGGGGTGGCTGCGGCCTATCTCAATTCATCGTTGTCGGCGGCTGAGGCAGCCGATATCGAGCGTCAGCTGCGCCAGGGTGAACTGAAGCTGCTGTACGTGGCCCCGGAGCGTCTGCTGACCGAGCGATGTCTGGCGCTGCTGCATCGCTGCCAGTTGGCCCTGATTGCCATTGACGAGGCGCACTGCGTCTCGCAATGGGGGCACGACTTTCGGCCCGAGTACATCGGGCTGGGTCGCCTGGCCGATGAATTTCCAGATGTGCCACGCATTGCGCTCACCGCCACCGCCGACGACCTCACTCGCCGCGAGATCGTCAACCGGCTGGCCCTGCAGGATGCCGAGCCCTTCGTCACCAGCTTCGACCGTCCCAACATCCGCTACCGGATCATCGAGAAGCGTGACGGCAACCAGCAGCTGCTGCGCTTCATCCGCGACGGCCACGAGGGTGAGTCCGGCATCGTCTACTGCGCGTCGCGCAATCGCACCGAGCAGGTGGCGGCCTTCCTGCAGGAGGAGGGCTTTCATGCCCGTGCCTACCATGCCGGCCTGGAGGCTGCCGAACGCAGTGACGTGCAGGCTGCCTTCCAGCGCGAGGACGGCATGATCGTCGTGGCCACCATCGCCTTCGGCATGGGCATCGACAAGCCCGATGTGCGCTTCGTGGCGCACGTGGATCTGCCGCGTTCCATTGAGGCCTATTACCAGGAAACCGGGCGTGCTGGTCGCGATGGTCTGCCCGCGGAAGTCTGGATGGCCTACGGCCTGCATGACGTGGTGCAGCAGCGGCGCTTCATCGAGGCATCCGAAGCCAGCGAGGAATTCAAGCGGCTGCAGGGCAGCAAGCTGGATGCCATGCTGGCGCTGTGCGAAGCGACCGATTGCCGCCGCGTGCGTCTGCTGGCCTATTTCGGTGAGCATGCCGAACCCTGCGGCAACTGTGACAACTGCCTGTCGCCCCCGAAGACCATCGACGGCACCGTGCTGGCACAGAAATTCCTGTCCTGCGTCTACCGCTGCACCCGGGCCAGCGGTCATCCCTTCGGTGCCCAGTACCTGATCGACGTGCTGCGCGGCCAGGCCAACGAGAAGGTCACGGCCAATGGCCATGACAGCCTGCCCGTCTTTGGTGTGGGCCGCGATCTGAGTCTGACGCAATGGCGCTCGGTGGTGCGTCAGCTGTCCATCGCCGGCTATATCCACATCGACGCCGAACGCTTCCAGACCATCTCGCTGACGGAGGCCGCCCGTCCGGTGCTGAAGGGCGAAGAGACCGTGCGCCTGCGCGAGCCTGTCGAGCGTGAGCCGCGCAGCCGTTCACGCAAGCGCACGAGCAGCACCGCGTCCACGCTGGAACGTGATCTGGACGTGGCGGGACGTGCCTGCTTTGACCGCCTGCGCAGCTGGCGCAGCCAGCAGGCCCGCGAAAGCGGTGTGCCGGCCTATGTCATCTTCCACGATGCCACCCTGCACGAGATTGCCCAGCGTCGGCCCGCCACTTTGCACGCGCTGGCTGCCGTGCCGGGCGTGGGCGAGAAGAAGCTGGAGACCTATGGCGAGGCCGTGCTGGAGGTGGTGGCGGACGAAGGGTAAGAAGCAGGGCGGCATGAGGCATGGCGGCCTGGCGACATCTCCGGAGATTGCCCCTGAACGGGATGTTCAGGGACTACCATGAAGTCCTCTGCATGAATTTCTGTCCGCCATGACTCAGCCTTTTGCCCCGGTTCCGCTCAGCAAGGCCTTCCGCCTCATCAACCACGGTCCCGCTGTTCTTGTCTCTGCCCGCCACCAGGGTGTTTCCAACGTCATGGCAGCCGCCTGGGCCTGCGCGCTGGACTATGCGCCGCCCAAGCTGACCGTCGTGCTGGACAAGGCAGCCCGAACACGGGAGCTCATCGAGAAGAGCGGCCATTTCGTCATCCAGATTCCCACGGCTGCCCAGATCGAGCTGACCTATGAGGTGGGGCATCGCAGCCTGAACGACGATCCGGACAAGCTGGCGCATTGCGGCGTGACGCTGTTCGACATGGCCGGATACGACCTGCCTTTCGTGCGCGGCTGCAGCGCCTGGATGGCCTGCCGACTGGTGCCCGAGCCGCACAACCAGCAGACCTATGACTTGTTCATCGGTGAAGTGGTGGGTGCCTGGGCCGACACGCGCGTCTTTCGTGACGGCCACTGGCACTTCGAGACGGCCGATCCGTCACTGCGCAGCCTGCACTACGTGGCCGGTGGCCATTTCTATGCCATTGGCGAGGCGCTGGACGTGGCCGAGGGCAAGGCAGGGTAAACCCCTTCGCTGCAGTTGGCAGGGCATGATGTGAAGCACCGGAATGCCCTGCATGCGGAATTCCGTACACGACGCTGCAGGTGGTTTCCGGGGCGGATCAACTGCTGCAGGTTGTCCCGCTTGCCTGCCGTCGAAGGCGGCTGCCATGTCCTGTCGGCAGTCGGCGCCGGTCATTCAGACCAGCTGCCCTTCACGGCAGCGGGCCTTGATCGCGTCGGCAATGAGATCGTGCGGATTTACGTACCTGAAACCGGGTTCGCGCAGGTCCAGGCGATACAGGTCTTTCAGGATGAGCCTGTCCGGCACCCTGTCCGTTTCAGGGCTGAGGAACTCGATCACGACGCCCTGGCAGCCCCGGGTGTGAACCGGGTAGACCGAGCGAAGCCAGGTGTATTGCAGACTGCCCGCACCGACGCCTTCGATGCAGTACGACAGGTCGTCTTCATCCAGACGGATGAACTCCTGACCGTTGCGTGTGTTGCGCCACGATTTCCGCCAGGATTCAAACCCGAGGGCGCCGATGCTGCTGCACAGGGCCGACAGCAGGAAGAACAGCCAGCCCAGTGAACCCGCCTGGAAAACCGCAAACCACACCAGCCATGCACCGAGAGCAAACGGGATGGCAATCCACGCCAGAATGAAGGGCGAGCGTGGCCTGAAATGCCATTGCTGAGTATCGGGTGTGTTCGGCACGGTTTCCCCTTGGGACAGTCTGTCTCCGGTCAGCCATCAAACCGGAATCATCACCCCCGCAGGCAGAAGTCCCTCTTCCTCGCGGCCGGCCAGCACGTCACCCAGCGGGCGCACGGCGGCCAGGGCGCTACCCTGCACCAGATCGATACCCAGCTCTTTCAGCGGTCGCAGGTCCAGCGGATTGTTCACCTGATCCAGCAGGCATTCGATGCCCATGGATTCGCACAGCGTCCGGATGGCCGTGATTTCCCGCTGGGCGTGCAGGTTGGTGGCCAGCTCGGCAAAGCGGCGACCGTCCAGGCGGATGTGGCGCACCGACAGCTGGGCCAGCATGTGGATCGGTATCTGGTTCGAGTCCGAATCGGTCAGGTCGATGCCGGAATGGACCGACATCAGGCGAAGATCCTTCAGGAAGGCCTGTGACCCTTCCGGATCATAGATCAGCGACTGTGATGACAGCTCGATGCACAGCCGGCTGTTGATGGCCGCATTGCGTTCATCGGATGCGCCCAGCAGACGGATCAGGTTGCCGGTGAATCCCGGTTCGGCCAGCGACAGCGGGCTGAGGCGGAAGATCACCACGCCGTCCTCGGGCAGGGTGTTGGGCTGAGTGTTCAGCGTGTGCAGGATCTGCGTGAGCAGCATCCGGTCCAGCATGCCGGAAGCGCCTTGCTGGGCCGCGGCCTGCAGCAGGCGGTTGGGCAGTTGCAGCTGTCCGTTGTCGGCCAGAAGGCGCGGCAGTACCGTCAGTGACTGCACCGCGTCGCGACGCAGTGAGGTGATGGCCTGGGCATGCAGGCGGATCTGGGCCTCGGGCAGCTTCTGACGCAGCTGGTGCCCGAACTGACGTGAGGGGTCGGCGTCAGCCAGGGCAGGGCTGTCGGCCATCACCGCGTAGGGGTGCGGAGCACCTTCCTGCCGCGACAGCTGGCAGGCCAGCCGGGCAGAATCGATCAGCTGCTCGGCATTCATGCCGCTCACGCATTCCACGGCCCCGATCGAGACCCGCAACGGTATCGACATGCCCCGGTATTCCACCGGGGTGCGCGAGAGCATCGTCAGCAGCAGCGTGGCCTGGGAGCGGGTCAGCGTCAGCTCGTTGCCGGGCAGAACCAGCAGGAACTGGTCGTCCCGTACACGACCCACCGCAGCGGGCGGCGAGATCTGTTTGCGCAGGTGTTCGCCTACGGCGCGCAGCACGGCATCGCCGGCATCCCGTCCGAAAACATGGTTGATGTCGCCGAATTCCAGGATGTCGACGTACACGCAACTGAGTGGGCTGCTGGCGCGCAGCTGAGAAAGCTGTCGGCCCAGGATCCGTCGCAGTCCCACCAGGTTGGACAGGCCGGTAAGATCGTCGCGTTCGGCGATCTCCTGGAAGGTGGCGGCACGCCGTGCGTGGACCGTCACTTCCTGCATCCCGATCTCGAAGCCGCCGCCGTCGCGGATGCCGGCTTCCAGCACCCATACCCGTTCCTGACCGGCACGGGTCAGCGTCAGCTCGCTGTGGTAATGGCCGCTCTTGCCAAGGTCTGCCAGCAGCTGCTGGGACACGGCCGTCCCCAGCAGTGCGTTGATGTGAGGCGCCGGCTGGCGGGCCAGGTCGCCGCCGAAGGCGTCGGCCGCGCGCTGGTTCCAGCGCTGCAGCGTGCCGTCGGCGTTGATGCTCAGCAGCGCAACGGGCGACGTGTTGTAGATGCGGTGCAGTGCGCGCGCCGCGGTGTCCATCTGGACCAGGTTGGTCTTGAGCCGGTTCTCGCGCCGGGCGGCCTGCCGGAAGAAGCCGGCGATCCAGATCATCAGACCCGTGCCCATGATCATCTGGAGCCAGGATGTGTCCAGGATCGAATATGCCCAGGTACGCTGAATGAAGCCGATTTCCAGGACCAGCCCGCACAGGAAGGCACCGGTCACGCCCAGACGGCTTTCCAGGCCCGGGTGCTTTCGAAGCGTGACGACGATCTCGGCCATCAGCATCAGGAGAATCAGGCCCGCAATGGCGGTGGCCATCATGTTCGCCCAACGTTCCGGAAGGAATGGTAGCGAACAGCCCAGGACAATGGACAGTGGCGGCAGATAGCGAAGGAGCCAGGTACGCTCGCGCTGCTGGGTGGCCACGTCCGCATGGGGGTTGATGAACATCCAGTGCAGCAGCCCGGTCACGGGCAGCAGCGCCAGTGACTGCAGCAGCAGGATGGCCGTGTTCATCATGCCGTCCTGCCGGGCGGGAACGCTGCTCTCGCGCAGGGCCAGTATCAGCAGCGCCAGCACGCAGAAGCTCCATGTGGTCAGCAGTGCGTGGCGGGACCACTGGGCCAGAGGTTTGAAGGTCAGGCCGGCGATTTGCACGGTAAAGGGGCTCGAAGGTTCAGAGAGGGATGAGCCAGCATGCGCCGGCGCTGCCCGATCGGCCAGCCATGCGATGCCGGCTGGCTGGCCATGGACGATGGCCGGTCGGGCCGGCATGTTTCCCAAGTGTCTGTTTTCTGCATCGTTTAGTCGTTTGCAAGCAAGGGAAACGTGGCACCGGGCCGGACGGGCGGTAGTATCCGGCTGGATCGGGTGAGGGCAGCGCAAGTGCCGGCCGGCGGGCGGTGGCGTCCGTCCGGCGCCTCGCGGTGCTCTGGCCGCAGGGGCTGCCCGTGCCGGGGGGGGGGGCGCGTCCACGCCGTCTTCCCCAGGGGTTTCGTTTATTGTTCTGATCGTTTCACGGGCACTTCATTGCCGCCGCTCTGGCGCGGGCCGGGAACTGTCACCGAGGAGAGGGGGTTCGCATGGCCCAGACTGATGCCGCCAATGTTCCACAACCGCTGATCCTGCGGGACGACCACCGTACCGAGACGGGTATCGAGCCGGGGTGCTTCCTGACGGACTGGCTCAATGATCCGGGCGATCCGGACCTGTCGATTGCCCGCATCCGCGTGGCACCGGGTGCCGAGACCCGGCTGCGCCGTTTCGAGAACATCCAGGAACGCTACGTGGTGCTGGATGGCCAGGGGCGCATCGAACTGGTGGGGCCCAATCGGGCTTTTGCTGAGGGTGACCACACACTTTCTGCTCTGGAGCCGGGCGACGTGGTGGTGATTCCGGCCGGCTATTCGCGCCGCATCACCAACATCGGCGACTTCGATCTGGTCTTTCTGGCCATTTGCACGCCGCGCTTCCGGCCTGCTGCGTTGCCGGATGTGCCGGCTCCCAGCGCCGCGCCGCCCAAGCCCGGTCCCTGAATCCGGGCCTGTGCACGGGCAACAAGAGCATCCACAACGCCTGCCCAGGCAGTAACATCGCCGGTTTTCCACTGCTGCCCGTCCTGTGACGGGTTGCCTGCTCATGCCCAACCTGCATACGCTCACCCAGTACCTGTTGCCCAAGCAGGCGCTCACCCGGCTGGCCGGGGCTGGCGCTCGCCTTGAAGGCGGTGCGCTCACTCAATGGGCCATCCGACGCTTCATTCAGCAGTATCAGGTGAACATGCAGGAGGCCGCCGAGCCTGATCCGTCGGCCTACACCAGCTTCAATGCCTTCTTTACCCGGGCGCTGCGTCCGGATGCCAGGCCGCTGGCCGACAGCGACCTGATCTGCCCGGTGGATGGTGCCGTCAGTCAGCTGGGGAACATCGACGCCGGTCGCATCTTCCAGGCCAAGGGGCACGACTACACGGCCACGGCCCTGCTGGCCGGTGACGGCAAGCTGGCCGAGCACTTTGTGGACGGACAGTTCGCCACCATCTACCTGAGCCCGCGCGACTATCACCGCATCCACATGCCCTGTGCAGGCCACCTGCGACAGATGGTCTACGTGCCGGGCGACCTGTTCTCGGTCAGCCCGGCCACCGCAGCCGCCATTCCTGGTCTCTTTGCCCGCAACGAACGGGTGGTTTGCGTCTTTGATGCGCCGTGGGGACCGTGGGTGCTGGTGCTGGTGGGCGCTGCCATCGTGGGCAGCATGGCGACGGTCTGGCACGGTACCGTCAATCCGCCCCGGCCGGGGCATGTCCAGCGCTGGGACTATCCGGCGCAGGACGGTTCTGGCAGCGCACAGGCAGCGGCTGCGCCGACGGATGCCAACCGGAAGGCCACGGAAAACGGCGTCTTTCTGGAACGCGGAGCCGAGATGGGCCGCTTCATGCTGGGCTCCACCGTGGTGATGCTCTTCCCCGCCGGGGCGCCCAGGCTCACCACGGCGTGGCAGCCAGGCCAGTCGGTGCGCATGGGCGAGCCGATGTCGCAGGCGTAGGCTGGGGGGCAATGGGGGCTGGCGCCCGTTTTGGTGTTGCTTCCCGCGTGGTCCGGCATCCTGCACGAGTGGTCCGGCGATAGGGATCCCGGCGCTGGCCGCATGATCCGTTCCCGTGTGGTAGCTTGCAGGGATCAAATCACTCAGGACAAGGGCCCTGCCATGACGTCTGCGGACACCATCACCATCTACCACAACCCCCGTTGCAGCACTTCCCGCAAGGTGCTGGATGCCATCCGCGCCGCCGGCCATGAGCCGGTGGTGGTGGACTACCTGAAGACCGGCTGGCAGCGACCGCAGCTGACGGCGTTGCTCAAGGCAGCGGGCCTCACGCCCCGCCAGGCGCTGCGTACCAAGCAGGAAGAAGCCAAGGCACTGCTGGCCGAGGATGCCTCCGACGAGCGGATTCTGGAGGCCATGCTGGAATTGCCCGTGCTGGTCGAGCGCCCCATCGTGCAGACGCCCAAGGGTGTGCGGCTGGTGCGTCCGCTGGAGAAGCTGGACGAGATTCTCTGAGCGCCGGGCGCGCAGGCCGGGCGAGGCACCGACCGGGAACGAAGATGCTCCTGCAGGCCGGGTGTGTGCCCGGTGCGGCAGGCCGTCGATGCTGGCCTGAGCCTCAGTCGTTCACGGCTGGGGCTCGCCCGACCGCAGCGCTGTCAGCCGCCGTGTCAGCACGTTCAGCAGCACCCCATAGGCCGGCACGAACATCAGCGTGCAGATGGCCAGCTTGAACAGATAGTCCACCAGCGCAATGTGCGGCCAGTTCTCGGCCATGAACGGGTCGGAGCTGGCGTGGAACGCGATCGAGAAGAACAGCACCGTATCCAGGGCATTGCCGGCGAAGGTGGAGGCGGTGGGCGCCACCCACCATGCCTTCATCTGCCGCAGCCGGTTGAACACGAAGATGTCCATCACCTGCCCGAACGCATAGGCGGCGAAGCTGGCCAGCGCAATGCGAAAGACAAGGGGCTGGAAGTCGGCCAGGCTGCCCCAGCCGGTCCAGGTGCCGTCATGGAACAGCACCGAGATCACGTAGGACAGCAGCAGGGCCGGGAACATCACCCGGAAGATGATCCGGCGCGCCAGCCGCTGCCCGAAGATCCGCACCGTCAGGTCGGTGGCCAGGAAGATGAACGGAAAGCTCAGCGCCCCCCAGGTGGAGTGCACGGCAAAACCGTTGGGCAGCGTGATGGTGAACGGGAACTGCACCAGGTAGTTGCTGGAGGCGATGACGGCAATGTGAAAGAGGACCAGCCACCGCAGGGCCTTGTGCTGCTGGGCCGAGGTGAAGGAGAAGTCGTTCATGCTCAGGGGCGGTCGTAGGCAAACAGCCGCTCGCGTGCCAGCTGCTCGAAGGGGGTGCCCGGCTGGCCGTGGTTGGCAAACGGATGGATGGCAATGCCGCCGCGCGGCGTGAACTCGCCGAAGACCTCGATGTACTTGGGCTGCATCAGCTTGATCAGGTCCTTCATGATGACGTTGACGCAGTCCTCATGGAAGTCACCATGGTTGCGGAAGCTGAACAGATAGAGCTTGAGCGACTTGCTCTCCACCATCTTCTGGCCGGGAATGTAGCGGATGACGATGGTGGCGAAGTCCGGCTGGCCGGTGATCGGGCACAGGCTGGTGAACTCCGGACAGACGAACTTCACGAAGTAGTCGTTGTCCGGATGCTTGTTGTCGAAGGCTTCCAGCACTTCCGGCGCGTAGTCGGACCGGTACTGGGTCTTCTGGCTGCCCAGGTGGGTGATGCCTTGCAGGTCTTCTGGGGCTCTCATGGGAGGATCCGGGAAGGGAGGGGGGCCGGATCTTGGCCGCCCACGCCCTTCCACGATGGAGGGTGATGTGCGTTGAGGATGATGTTGCGGGTGGCCATGCGCGCAAGGAAGGCCATGCGCAGGATGGGAGGGCACGCCACTGGTGTCGGCATAATATGCGAATACGGGGGGCATGTGCGCCGGCATGGGCGCACCCGGCCCGGCAGGCACCTAGTCCGTTTCCAGGGCGCCATCGGAAACTGCGGGAACGGCCCCGTTTGCCGATAGAATCCACCCCCATGACCACACAGCAAGACGAGGTGCGCCGCCGCCGCACCTTTGCCATCATCTCCCACCCCGACGCGGGCAAGACCACCCTCACCGAGAAGCTGCTGCTCTACGCAGGTGCCATCCAGATCGCGGGCAGCGTCAAGGCGCGCAAGGCGTCGCGCCATGCCACGTCCGACTGGATGGAGATCGAGAAGCAGCGCGGCATCTCGGTGGCCAGCTCGGTGATGCAGATGGAGTACCGCGACTGCGTCATCAACCTGCTGGACACCCCGGGCCACAAGGACTTCTCGGAAGACACCTATCGGGTGCTGACGGCCGTGGATGCCGCCCTGATGGTCATTGATGCCGCCAACGGCGTCGAGCCGCAGACGCTGCGCCTGCTGGAGGTGTGCCGGGCACGCAATACGCCCATCATCACCTTCATCAACAAGATGGACCGCGAGGTGCGCGAGCCGCTGGAGATCCTCGACGAGATCGAGAGCACGCTGGGCATGCCCACGGCGCCCTTCACCTGGCCGGTGGGCATGGGCAAGAACTTCGGCGGCGTCATCGACCTGAAGAAGGAGCAGATGCGCGTCTTCCGCGCCGGGCAGGACCGTGCCGGCGCCGAGGACGACGAGATCCTGGCCAGTCTGGACAATGACGAGGCCCGCAAGCGATTCGGCATGTACTACGAGCAGGCCCAGGGCGAGATCGAGCTGGTCAGCGGTGCTTCCGAGCCCTTTGACCGCGACGCCTTCCTGGCCGGCAAGCAGACGCCAGTGTTCTTCGGTTCGGCCATCAACAATTTCGGCGTGCGCGAGGTGCTGGATGCCTTGGTGGATCTGGCGCCGCCACCGGGGGCCCGGCCGGCCCTGCAGCGTACGGTCGATCCGTCGGAAGAGAAGTTCTCGGGCGTGGTGTTCAAGATCCAGGCCAACATGGATCCGGCCCACCGCGACCGCATCGCCTTCCTGCGCGTCTCGTCCGGTCGCTTCGAGCGCGGCATGAAGCTGAAGGTGGTGCGCAGCGGCAAGGAGTTTCGCACCACCAACGTGATGTCCTTCCTGTCACAGCGCCGCGAGCTGGTGGAGGACGCCTGGCCGGGCGACATCATCGGTCTGCCCAACCACGGCGTGCTGCAGCTGGGCGACACGCTGACCGAAGGTGAGGAGCTGCAGTTCACCGGGCTGCCCTTCTTTGCGCCCGAGCTCTTCCAGATCGTCGAGCTGGCTGACCCGATGAAGAGCAAGCAGCTGCGCACCGGCCTTACCCAGCTGGGCGAGGAAGGTGCCATTCAGGTCTTCCGGCCGCATCTGGGCGGATCGCTGCTGCTGGGCGCCATCGGCCAGCTGCAGTTCGAGGTGGTGGCCCACCGGCTGAAGACCGAATATGGCGTGGAGACGCGCTTCCTGCCGGCCCGCTACCAGATGGCCCGCTGGGTCACCTCTGAAGATCCGAACGAGCTGAAGAAGTTCATCGAGGCCAACGCGGCCCGCATTGCCTGGGACACGGTCGAAGCCCCCACCTTCATGGTGACCTATCGCAGCGACCTGACGGTGGCCGAGGAGCGCTGGAAGAAGATCCGCTTCCACGCCATGCGGGAACACGCGGGGTTGGTGTTTCAGTCGGCGTGAGGGAAGGTATCGAGATACTGCCTGATGGTAAGCCTCAAGATCAGGCCCACCTCAGGCAGGCAGCATTGAGGGCTTCATCGGGCTTCTGGCCGGCCAGATAGACCAGATCGCTACACTGGATGAGATGAACAATGCCATTGAGGAGGGCTGGCCTGGAATGAAGGCTTGCCCAGGGGGTATAAAAATCCGGTGGTTACAGTTCAGGTAGCAGCAGCTATCGGGAAGCGGGTCATCAGCGCCAGGTCTCCATGTTTTCCCAGCCTTTGGGAAAGCCCATGGCTTCTTGGTGAGGCCGGTGAGCTTCATGATGGTGTCGGGGGCCTGTCTGAATATGTTTCTTCAGCCGATGGCGCCAACTACTCTTCGGGCTGATGTGGCGCATCATGTGTGCCGTGACCAGCAGGTAGTTGTAGATCTGTTTGGCTGCCTGCTTATGTTGCGATCCGTCTTCTTTCGTGATGAGCTCAGTGACCATCTGTTGGCCAAGGCGCTTGATGATGGGTAGTGACAGCGTGAGCTGGCGGTTCCATAGGCGTCCATGGTGTGCGCAGATATTTCTGACGGGGGTCAGGGCGTGCAGAACCTTTTCAGCAATATCGACTTTGGGCATGCCAAGGTCTTGAGATACGGCACTCTTGGCCGAATTGTCCCTGCTCGCCTGGAACCATCTTGATAGTGAGCCAAAGCTCAATGTCTCCACCACCGCCCAGATGGGCGGTAGGAAAGGGTCGTCATAGTGGTTCAGGTAATGTTTTATGAAGGTCTCTCGACTGCTTTTCAGTTCCCTGGCCATGCGCGCGATGTCGCTGGCATGATCCCATGGGCTGTTGAACAGGCTGGCTTGAAGATGGGCATGAGACCCGTGGCGCATGGCGAGTGCATGGGCCCAGTGTGTCCGTACCGAGATTTCGATGCGCTCGATGGCCTCCATGACCAGCAGTCGCAGCTGGCGGTCAAAGATGTACAGGGAGAGGACCTGATCGAACGTCGTTCCCGGCTGAAACTGATGCAGGCGGGACTGGCCGGGTTGGCAGCAGGGTTCGAAAGGTAGCCAGTAGGCGCTGAGGCGGTAGTAGCCTATATTGGTCAGGTAGCGCTTTGCCCGGGCAGCGTCATCGATACGCATGCCGTAATCTTGAAGCCTCTTGATCTGCTCGTCGATCGAGAGAGGTTGCTTGTTATAGCGGCAGGGCATATTTCCTACGCTACAAAAAAGTAACCCCCCGGTTTGGGCATCACCGCAGCGTACTGCGGGAGAGGCTTGGGGGGTGTTGTTGAGGAGCATTCTAGGCGAACCAGGCCGAAAGTCAAGGGGGCGTGAGACCTGTGCCACGGTATGGTTGAAGATGTGGTCTTGGTGACCTGATGAGCGGGGGATGGGGTGTCGCGGTTGACAGTTGGGCCCAAGAAGTTGCAGAAATGGTGATGGGTATGAAAAAACCCCTTAGCAGCCATCCCGGTGATCTGGGACGACCGAAAGGGGCCGTGTTGAGAACGACTCTATACGGAAAGGCATGAGTTATCAATGCGGTACAAGCATGCTTGGCCGCCATTCATTGGCAAGACACATTGATTAACGATATTGCTGAAGGAAGGTGTTTGGTGACCGATGGAGGCAGAGACAGGAAGAAGGTCCGCTTCCACGCCATGCGCGAGCACGCGGGGCTGGTGTTTCAGTCGGCGTGAGGGCCTGCGCAGTTGTGGCGCAGTTGTGGCGCAGTTGTGGCGCAGTTGTGGCGCAGTTGTGGCGCAGTTGTG
>CAUVLK010000007.1:0-23296 GCA_963552635.1 uncultured Lautropia sp.
CCTGCCCCCGGCCTGCACCGCCGCGCGCCACGGCACGCTGCAGGTGCTCGGCCGTCTCGCGGATCTCGCGCTCGCCGGGCAGGAACACCAGCACGTCGCCGGGCTTCTCGTTCCACAGCTCGCGCACGGCGGTCTCGATGGCCGACGGCAGGTCGGTCTCGTCGTCCTCGTCCTCCGCCTGCATGTCTTCCGGCGGCCGGTAGCGGACCTCGACCGGATACAAGCGCCCGGAAACCTCGATGACGGGTGCGGGCCGTCCGGGTTCGCCGAAGTGCTCGGCAAAGCGGGCGGCATCGATGGTGGCGGAGGTGATGATGAGCTTGAGATCATCGCGGCGCGGGCCGTCGATGAGCTGCTTGAGGTAGCCCAGCAGGAAGTCGATGTTGAGACTGCGCTCGTGGGCCTCGTCGATGATGAGGGTGTCGTAGGCCGAGAGCAGGCGGTCGCGCTGGCTTTCGGCCAGCAGGATGCCGTCGGTCATCAGCTTGATGCGGGTGCCGGGCGAGACCTTCTCGTTGAAGCGTATCTTGTAGCCGACATCGGTGCCCAGCGGCGTGCCCATTTCTTCGGCAATGCGGGTGGCGACGCTGCTGGCGGCAATGCGACGCGGCTGGGTGTGGCCGATGAGCCCTCCCCGGCGGGTGCGATCGTTGCGCACGCCCCGGCCGGCCTCCAGGCAGAACTTGGGCAGCTGGGTGGTCTTGCCCGATCCGGTCTCGCCGGAGACGATGACCACACGGTGGTTGCGGATGGCCTCGACGATGCGTGCCCGGTGCTCGGTGACGGGCAAGGCGTCGATGACGGACCGGATGGCGGCGGGAACCCGGGAATCGGGCATGGACGGGGCTTTGGGGGTATTCACGGCGGGATTATAGAAGGCACGGGACAGGGACGGCGGGGCGTGCCGCGTCCCGAACGTGCGGGATTCCGCGGCTTTGCGCCCCTGAGCACGATGGGTATGATGGGGACCCCCGAGCGGTATTTCGATGGCTGACCCGATGTCCTTTTCCCCCGTTCCCCCCCCCGGCCTGCCTGCCCCCGAACGGCAGCCCGAACAGCACCGGCAGTTCGTGGACTGGCTGCGACAGGTGGCGCCCTACATCCACAAGTTCCGGGGACAGACCTTCGTGGTGGGCATCCCGGGCGAGATGGCGGCCAGCGGCGGCGCGCTCAATGCGCTGATCCAGGATCTGAGCCTGCTGCACTCGATCGGCATCCACATCGTGATCGTCAACGGCTGCCGGCCGCAGATCAATGAGCAGCTGCGGCTGCGCGGGCAGGCACCGCAATACCACAACGGGCTGCGCATCACCGACGCGGTGGCGCTGGAATGCGCGAAGGAAGCGGCTGGCGCGATCCGCTACGACATGGAGGCGGGGTTCTCGCAGGGGTTGCCCAACACGCCGATGGCCAATGCCGGGATCCGGGTGGTGTCGGGCAATTTCACACTGGCCCGGCCAGTGGGCATCGTGGACGGGGTGGACTATATCTACAGCGGTGTGGTGCGCAAGGTGGATGCCGTGGCCATCCAGCGGGCGCTGGACAATCAGCAGATCGTGCTGCTGTCCAACATTGGTCACTCGGCCACGGGCGAGGCCTTCAACCTGGCCATGGAAGAGGTGGCAGCGGCCACGGCCATGGCACTGGACGCCGACAAGCTGGTGTTCCTGGCCGAGGTACCCGGTGTGCGCGGTGACGACGGCCGCATCCAGACCGAGATCTCGGAGGCGCGAGCCCGGGCGCTGCTGGCCCGCGACGACCTGGCGCTGCCGCTGCGCATCTACCTGTCGGCGGCGCTGAAGGCCTGCGAGGGCGGCGTGGCGCGTTCGCACATCGTGCCCTTTGCCGTGGACGGGTCGGTGCTGCTGGAGTTCTTCCTGCATGACGGCGTGGGCACGATGGTGGTGGAAGAGACGCTGGAGGCACTGCGCGAGGCCACCATCGACGACGTGGGCGGCATCCTGGCGCTGATCCAGCCGCTGGAGGCCGACGGCACGCTGGTCAAGCGCGACCGGGCACTGATCGAGGCCGAGATCGGCAACTTCACGGTGATCGAGCACGACCAGGTGATCTTCGGCTGTGCGGCGATGTATGCGTTTCCCGAGGAGCGGATGGCCGAGATGGCCTGTCTGGCCGTCAACCCGACGGTGCAGAGCCAGGGCGATGGCGAGCGGCTGCTGCAACGCATCGAGCAGCGGGCCCGCGAGGCCGGCATCACGCGGCTGTTCGTGCTGACCACGCGCACGGCGCACTGGTTCCTGAAGCGGGGCTTCGTGATGGGGTCGGTGGACGACCTGCCGGGCAGCCGCCGCAATCTTTACAACTGGCAGCGGCGTTCCCAGGTGCTGCTGAAGACGCTGTAGGCCGGGTGCGACGAACCGCGGTACCATTCGGCGGTTCTCAGTCCTTATCTGGAGTCACTGCCATGGCACGTATGGTCAACTGCATCAAGCTGAAGAAGGAAGCCGAAGGTCTGGACCGTCCGCCCTACCCCGGCGAGCTGGGCCAGCGCATCTGGGAAAACGTCTCGAAGGAAGCGTGGGCCGGCTGGATCTCGCACCAGACGATGCTGGTGAACGAGAACCGGCTGAACCTGGCCGACATCCGTGCGCGCAAGTACCTGGCGCAGCAGATGGAGAACTATTTCTTCGGGGATGGCGCCGACCGGCCGGCGGGTTACGTACCGCAGGAGTGATGCCGGCCTGAGCCCGGCCATGTCGGCACTTTCCGGCATGGCCGAAGGCCGCAGGCGGACCACCGGCATGATCCGACCCGCCGCTTTCGTGCCATGCAACGGCACGATCCCGTCCAGGGCCGCAACCGCGGCCCTGTGTCGTTTCGGACCGCAGGCCGGCGTCAGGCTGCGGGATGACCCAGCACCTGCACGCCGTCCATGGTGGCCAGCAGCACGGTCTCGGGGCGGCGGCGGGCAAACAGCCCCACGGTGACGACGCCCGGCCACTGGTTGATGGTCTCTTCGAGGGCGACCGGATCATGGATCTGCAGGCCCGAGACGTCCAGGATGGGGTTGCCGTTGTCGGTGATGTAGCCGTTGCGCTCGCGCACGGTGCCCCCCAGCGCCTCAAGCTGGCGGCCGACGAGATGCAGCGCCATGGGCACCACTTCCACCGGCAGCGGAAACTGGCCCAGAACGGGCACGTACTTGGTCTCGTCGACGATGCAGACGAAGTGGCGCGAAGCCTGGGCAACGATCTTCTCGCGGGTCAGCGCACCACCGCCTCCCTTGATGAGGGCAAAGCCGGGGTCCACTTCATCGGCACCATCGACATAGCAGCCGATCTCGTCGATCTGGTTGAGATCCAGCACCTCAATGCCAGCCTCGCGCAGCAGCTCGGTGCTGCGCAGCGAACTGGAGACGGCCTGCGGGAAGTCCTGCCGGTGCCGTCCCAGAGCCTCGATGAAGAAGCCCACGGTGGAGCCGCTGCCGACCCCCACCACCTGACCCGGCGTGAGCCATTCCAGGGCCTTCTCGGCCGCCGCTTTCTTCAACTCGTCCTGTCGCGCCTTTCTTTCTGCCGCGTCCATGCGTGTACCGCCTCTGTGCGTATTGTGACAGACGGTATCGTAACGCTTTGCGGTTGCAAGTGCGACTTCGTCGCAGCCGGATCAGCCCGGCACGATGGTGCTCTCGGGAGCACGGCCCAGTCCGTGCAGGGACGGGTTCTCCATCAGCCAGCGCTCCAGCTGGGCAGCCGTCATGGGCTTGCTGAAGAGATAGCCCTGCAGGTCCTGGCAGCCCAGCTTCTGCAGGGTGGTCATCTCCTCGGTGCGCTCGACGCCCTCGCCGATGATCTGCAGGTCCAGCGCACCGGCCAGCGCGATGATGCTGCGCACGACCTTGAGCTGGCCGATGTCGTTTTCCAGTTCACTGACGAAGACGCGATCGATCTTGAGGGTGTCGACCGGCATTCGCGTCAGGTACGAGACCGACGAGAAGCCCGAACCGAAGTCGTCCAGCGCAATGCGGATGCCGGCCTTCTTCAGTTCCCACAAGGTGGGCAGGACGTTCTCGATGTCACGCATCACGTCGATCTCGGTCAGCTCCAGCGTGAGCGCCGATGCGGGCATCTCGGTGGCTTCCAGGGCCTGCTGGGCGGCACGCAGCAGCGTGGGCTGGCGCAGGTGGCGGACACTGACGTTGACCGACACGCCCGGGATGGGCACGCCGGCAAGCTGCCAGCGCCGCAGCTGCTGCAGGGCCTCGGAGATGGCCCATTCACCCATGCGGAAGTCCAGACCACTGTCCTCGGCCAGCGGGATGAACTTGCCGGGTGAGAGCATCTGCGAGCCGCGCATCCAGCGCATCAGCGCCTCGACGCCGACAACGCGGTTGTAGCGGGTGTCGATGATGGGCTGGTAGTGCAGTACGAGTTCGTTGCGGTCCAGCACCGTGGCCAGGGCCGACTGCAGCTCGAAGTCGCCGCGCAGCTGTTCACCATAGGCGTCGTCGTAGACCAGCAGGCGGTTGCCGCCCTGCTGACGCGCCACGCTCATGGCCACGTCGGCCTTGGCCAGCAGCATCTCGAAGTTGCGGCCGTGGCGCGGGAACCAGGCGGCGCCGATGGAGGTGCGCAGCATCAGGTCCAGCCCGTCGATCTGGAAGGCGCGACGCAGGTGGGCCTGGATGATCTCGGCGGCCTTGCGGGCGGTGTCCTCGTTGGGCAGGTTGGAGAAGACCAGCGCGTATTCGTCGCCCGTCAGCCGGCTGATCAGCAGATCGGGCATGTCCAGGTCGTCGCCTGCCTTGGCAGGGTCAGCCTGGGTGAGGTTGCGAAAGGCATGGCGCAGGCTGTCGGCCACGTGCTGCAGCACGCGGTCGCCCGCACGCTGGCCGAAGGCCTCGTTGATGCGGCGGAACCGGTCGATGTCAAGCAGCATGATGGCGGCGACATGGCCGGCAGGACGCCGGCGGCGCAGCAGCATCTGGCCCTTCTGCATGAAGGCGACACGGCTGAACAGGCCGGTGAGCGGGTCGCGATTGGCCTGTTCGCGCTGAATGCGGAAGGCGTCGAGCGATTCGGAGAGCGAATCACGTGCGCCCCCCTCGCCTTCTGCAGCCGGACTGTCGGGACTTGCCGCCTGGGCCTTGGCAAGATTGATACCATGCAGCAGGCGCTCGGCCAGCTGGGTCCACTGCTGGGACTTCTGGCAGTAATCGGTGGCGCCAGCCGCCAGAGCCTTGCCAATACCGGTGTCGTTGTCATGGTTGGACAGCACGATGATCGGGATCTGGCGGCTGCCGATGGCCTCGCGCAGGTGCCGGACCGAAGCGACGCTGTCGGTATCGGACAGGGAATCATCGACCATGACGGCATCGGGCATGATCCGCTCCAGCAGCGGGATGGCCTTGGACAGCTGATCGGTCACCTGGACGTCGATACCCCGCTCGCCCAGCCCTACCGAGATCATGTGCTGCCAGGCAGGATCGTCCTCCACCAGCAGTACACGCAGTTCGCCCAATGCTGTTTTCAACACCATGACATACCCAAAAGCGACTTTGCAGGAAAAATGGCGGCCCCATCGCAGACGGACCCTGCCTGGCCCTGGCGGTCCGGCTGTCCGGGCTGCTGCGGTGAGCCGTCCGTCTGCCGCGAACGGCGCTTGCACCGAAACGGTTTCAGACTGTGCCGGCCCTCTACGCCACCCGCTGGACGCCACCATGACTCTCGCCCCGAAACATAGCCTCAAACCCCTGCCCCTGTCTGGCCAGCTGCTGCTGATCGGTCTGTTATGCGCTACCGCCGGTCCGGCGCTGTCGCAAGGACAGCAGACCCCCGCGCAGCAGGCCGCCCGGGCGGCGACGCGGGCCGACGACACCATGAGGCGTCCCGGCGAGGACGACGATCGCGTGCACCTGGTCATCGGGCTGGTGAGCAACTATTCGCCCGAGTACAGCGGATCGGACAAGATGGGGCACGCCTTTGCCCCGGCCGCACGGATCGACTGGCGCGGCTATTCGATCAGTCGCTCCAGCGTGACGCGTGCCAGCGTGCGGGGCAACCGGGTCTCGGAAACGGGGCTGGCCGGACCGCTCTGGCACCTGGACCGCTTCAGCTTCGGCTTGGGACTGTCGATCAACCGTGGCCGCGACGTGGATGAGGACGATCTGGCCAAGGGCCTGAAGCCGCTACGCGGCACGCTGATCGGGCGGTTGCGGTTGCGATACGACCTGACCCGCTCGATCCAGCTGCAGGCGCGGCTGGTGGGCGACATCCTGGGTCGCCAGGGCGGCTTCGAGATTCCGTTCGGTATCGGCTGGCAGCGCCCGCTGAGCAAGCGGCTGCTGTTGAGCGCCGACGCAGGCGTGACCTGGGCCAACAGCAACTCGCTGCGCAACAGCTATGGCATCGGCGAGCGCGAACATGCGGCCAGCGGCCTGCCGCTGTACGACCCGGGTTCGGGCCTGCGGGAGTTCGGGGTTTCCGTGGGGCTGACGGGCGAGCCCAACAAGCACTGGATCTGGGTGGCACGTGCCAGTGCCACCCGGCTGACGGGGCCGGCCGCACGCAGTCCGATCGTCAAGCGCCACGTGATGCCTTCCCTGCTGGTCGGCGCCGCGTACCGGTTCTCGCTGTAGGCGCCGGTCAGAGCCAGACAGGCTTGGAAGGCGTCTCGGGAGCGTCTTCCGGGGTGGAAGGCGAAGGAGGCAGGCTCCTGGGGGTGGGTGCACCGCGCGATCCGGGCACGCTTCCGCTACCCTGCCCCGGTACGGGGGCTTCATCGGTCGGGTCATCCTCCAGGGGTTCGTCATCATCGCCCAGCGTGACGACCAGTTCCCCCTGTTGCACGGTCACGCTGCGCAGCGACAGGCGCGCCATGGCCTGCCGAGGATCGGACTCGTCCAGCACCCAGAGCGGCTGCTCGCTGAAGAATTCGTCGGCCAGCATGCCGGAGATGACATTGGCGACCATGCGGGCCTGATCAGACGGCACGCCTTCCATGGAGAAATCCAGGAGCTGCGGGCGCTTCAGGTAGAAGGCACCGGCCTGCGGGTCATAGGCGGGTTGACCTGCCACGCGGGCACTGCCGCTCTGACTTGCCTGCCCTGGCACGGGCTGAAAGCCCACGTCCACCGAGACGAAGATGCGCGGGTCATTGGCCTGCATGCGCACGACGGGCCCGGTGAGCCGGACACAGGCCAGCTCGCCGAACAGGCAGCGACGCAACGGGAACGATGGTGCCAGCTGACGGGTGATCTGCGGGCCCGTGAAACGCAGCTCGCGCCGCTCGGCCTGCGCCAGCGACGGTACCGCGAGCACGCCGATGGCGACACACGCGACCAGCGATGCCAGCCTGGGGACGAAGGACCGGAAGACGGGATTCATGGGGCGCATCATAGCAGCCCACAGCGGTGATGATCAGCCCAGTGCGCGAATGAGCAACGAGGGAGAGCCCCAGCGATGCTCGACCACGTCGACCCGCAACGGCAGCGTGCTGGAGAGCCAGTGGAAGACGCCCTTCACGTCGGCCAATGAGAAGCGCCCCGAGACCTGCAGATTGGCGACACGGGTGTCATAGCGCAGCCGTTCGGGACTGTAGCGCTGCAGTTCGTCGATGAAGTCGGCCAGTTTCATGTGGTCGGCCACGATCTGGCCGTTGATCCAGGCCACTTCGGCTTCCTGAACCGGTTGCAGCGGTGCCTGGCTGTCCGTGCCCAGCACGACCCGCTGCGCGGCCATGAGCGAACGTTCGCCGCCCGCGTCGAAGACTTGCGCCTGCCCGTTCAGCAGGTTGAGGGTGGTGCTGAGTTCCAGCCGGCGAACGACCAGGCGGCCGTCCTGACTGCGGATGCGGCCTTCAGCGGTCTCGACGACCAGGGGGCGTGCCCCCGGGGTCTGTTGCACCAGCAGCTCACCGGAGAGCAGGCGAACGTGGCGACCGTCTTCCCGGTCGGCCACGTTGATGGCCGTCCGGGTGTTGAGCAGCAGCCGGGTATGAGCATCAAGCACCACCTCACGGCGCTGGCCGATGTCGGTGCGATAGTCGGCGATCCAGCGACGCCACGCCGTGCCATGATCGACCAGCCCTGCCGAAGCCACTGTCACCCCAAGCATGCCCACCTGACGGACGAAGCGTCGTCGTGAGGCGCTGTCTGCCGAGGCCAGAGGAACGGAAGGAGAAGGCGCGCGACCGATTTCACGGCTGGCAGGCGCGACAGGGAAGGAAGCTGATCTGGATTTGATCATGGGAATGAAAAGCGGCTGCCTGCAGGGCAGTACCAGAGTCTTGCGCACCACGTTCCCGGCAAGGAAATGGCGGGCAGCCTCGGTGTTTTCCGGAAAATGAAAGCGGGGATAAGCGGAGGCACTGGGTCATGGGCATCCACCTCAGGGCCATTCATCATCTGAAACTGGCGACATTATCCGGCAGTCATGTGTGATTTTGCCTGTCAATGCCAATGACTCGTCAATGATTTACCCGGCTGTTACGCAGGATCGCAACAGCCGGTGTTGCGTGATCAAATGTTTCAAGAACGTAATCCGCGAAATGGCTCCGACACGGCAAGGATGGCTGCCCATCGTGTCTTGCAGGCCCCCCATGAATCCCGAACCGGCCCGACACGCCCCCCCCCGGTCGGCTCCGTCATGCCCTCTCGTACAGGCCCGACGTGCCGGCCATGCGTGCCGCCAGAATCCGGGAATCTGGCGCAGGATGTGATGTTGTATCATCTGTGCCGGCGACCCGTGCCCGGGTCGGTCAGACCATGAGACCCGAGGATGTCGCGGACCTGCGGGCCCGCTTCCGGCATCCGATCGTTCCGGTAGACTCTTGGAAACCCATGGCACGACCCAAGAAGCCAGGAGGAAGACTCATGAACGACACCCTATCTGTCCTGAACCTTCGGCGTCCCACGCCTCACCCGGAACTGTCCTACTGGAGCGTCTGTCGGGTGGAGGCCCTGTTCGAGCGTCCCTTTCTGGATCTGGTCTTCGAGGCGGCGTCGGTTCACCGCCAGCATTTCGATGCGCAGCGCATCCAGCTCTCCACCCTGCTGTCGGTGAAGACGGGCGGATGCCCGGAGGACTGCGCGTACTGTCCGCAGTCGGCCCGCTATGACACGGGTGTGAAGGCCCAGAAGCTGCTGGATGTCGAAACGGTGCTGGCCAGTGCCCGGGTGGCCAAGTCACGCGGGGCCAGCCGCTTCTGCATGGGTGCTGCCTGGCGCGGTCCCAAGCCACGCGACATCGAGAAGCTGCAGGAGCTGATCCGCGCCGTGAAGGATCTGGGGCTGGAGACCTGCGGCACCTTCGGTCTGCTGGAAGAAGGCATGGCCGAAGATCTGAAGGAAGCGGGCCTGGACTATTACAACCACAACCTGGATACGGCGCCCGAGCACTACGGCGACGTGATCGGCACGCGCCAGTTCGACGACCGGCTGAACACGCTGGGCAAGGTGCGCGCCGCGGGGCTGAAGATATGCTGCGGCGGCATCGTGGGGATGAACGAGACCCGCAAGGATCGGGCGGGGCTGATTGCCAGCCTGGCCAACCTGGACCCGCAGCCCGAGTCGGTGCCGATCAACCAGCTGGTGCGGCTGCCCGGCACCCCGCTGGCCGATGCAGAGCCGCTGGACTGGACCGAGTTCGTGCGCACCATTGCGGTGGCGCGCATCACGATGCCCACGAGCCTGGTGCGCCTGTCGGCCGGCCGGCAGGAAATGCCGGAGAGCATGCAGGCGCTGTGCTTCATGGCCGGCGCCAATTCGATCTTCTATGGCGACAAGCTGCTGACCACGGAAAACCCGGAAGAGGACATCGACCGGCAGCTGATGCAGAAGCTGGACCTGCTGCCGATGCAGTCAGAACAGGATGGCGAGCAGCCCGGTGAGCAGCAGCAGGACGTTTGCAACCATGGCAATGATGAAGCCCGGCCCGCGTGACGCAGGATCCCGCACGTAAGCACGGCCGTACAGCATGCGTCCCACCAGGTAGGCGACGCCCAGCGCCGAGACCCAGAGGCCCGGGACGTAGTGGCCGGCGATGAGCAGGGCGGGCAGGAAGATGATGAGCTGTTCCAGGGTGTTCATCTGCACCCGGTAGGCGCGCTCGAAGTTCTCGTCGCCGGTGACGGCTGGCGCCTTGACGTGGTAGCGCAGGCGGGCGCGCCCCACCAGGACGCCAAAATACAGGTACTGCAGCACCGCCAGCAGAGCGAGAAAATGGATGAAAGCCATGGCTGTAGTGTTCTCCGACGATCGGTGAGGAACAATTGCCCCCAGGGGGTGGCAACATCTCCCAAATGTTGCAAGGGAGACTAATTATCGTCAACAATCGCGGCCAGCGCATCCAAGGCTGCATCCGCAGTGCCACGTGCCGGCTGCGCCCCCCTTCCTGCCTTACCGCTATCTGATCAATCCACCGATCCCTCCCGGATCCCTCTGGAGAGTCCCGCCGTGTCCCCTACCCGACGCAATTGCCTGGCCGGGATGGCCGCCCTGTGCCTGGGAGCCTGTCTGGCGACGCCTGGCACCGCACGTGCCGTCACCATCCATGACGACCAGGGCGAGCTGACGATCGAGACGCCGCCCGCCCGCATCGTGGCACTGGAGTATTCGTTCGTCGATGCGCTGGCCAATGTGGGCATCTCGCCGGTGGGCATTGCCGATGACGGACAGCCCGACCGGATCCAAGAGCCGATGCGCAGCCTGATCAAGCCGTGGACCTCGGTGGGCACGCGCTCGCAGCCCAGCATGGAGGTCATTGCCGGGCTGAAGCCCGACCTGATCATCGCCGACACCAGCCGGCATCGCGCGGTCTACGGCCAGCTGCGCAAGATTGCTCCCGTGCTGCTGCTGAACTCGCGCTACGGCACCTATACCGAGCTGCTGGCCCAAGCGCAGACCATCGCTGACGCGGTGGGCCGGTCGCAACCGATGAAGGAACGGATCGGCCAGCTGCAGGCCGAGATGAAAGCCATTGCCCGGATCGTCCCCCAAGGACAGAGCGCCATGTTCGGCACCTCGCGCGAGAATGCGCTCAACGTGCATTCCCAGGCCTCCTTTGCCGGCAGCCTGCTGATGGAACTGGGCTTTCGGGTGGCACCGCCCCAGAACGGAAAGGAGATCTACGACATCAGCCTGGAGAGCCTGCTGGCCATGAACCCGGACTGGATGTTCATTGCCCATTACCGGGAGGAAAGCGTGCTGCGCAAGTGGGAAAAGCAGCCCCTGTGGCAGGCACTGGCAGCACCGCGCAAGCAGCAGATCACGGCGGTCAATTCGCAGCTGTGGGCCCGGTCGCGCGGGCTGTTCGCGGCCCAGCGCATGGCCGAGCAGGTGAAAGCGGCTGTCGGGAAGCATCGCTGAGGCCCGCCCGGATCGCCGACCACGGCACGACATCCGCCTTCGACCGGCGCCATGGGCATGGTCGACGATGGATCCGCGAGCTGGACTGGCACGACATGCAACAGGAATGTCCCTGCGACGCATTATTGTCATTCTTGCAACGCCCACGGAACCTCATCGACAATCCGCTACTGTCATGTCGGTGGTGCCTGACGGCAGGCACGTGACGGCACCGCCCTTCCTCTTCTGCCCGACCTTTCATGGGGCGGGCCACCACAGGAAAACCACACGATGTCCCTCAATCGACGCAAATACCTGAACGGCATGCTCGCTCTCGGTCTTGGCCTGACCCTGGCTTCAGCAGCACACGCCATCACGGTCAAGGACGACCAGGGCGAGCTGACGCTCGACAAGGTGCCGACCCGCATCGTGGCGCTGGAATTCTCCTTCGTCGATGCGCTGGCCAACGTGGGCGTCTCGCCGGTGGGCGTGGCCGACGACAATCAGCCCAGCCGCGTCATCCAGCCGGTACGTGACCTGATCAGGCCGTGGACCTCGGTCGGCACGCGATCGCAGCCCAACATGGAATCCATCGCCGCGCTGAAGCCGGACCTGATCATCGCCGATTCCAGCCGTCACCGCGCCGCCTATGGTCAGCTGAGCAAGATCGCGCCGGTGTTGCTCCTGAATTCGCGCTATGGAAGCTACAACGACATCCTGCAGCAGGACCAGACCATCGGCGACGTGGTGGGCAAGTCCACGGAAATGCAGGCCCGGATCAGCGAGCTGCAGGCCAAGGTGAAGGACATCGCCAAGGAGATTCCCGCCGGTCAGACCGCCATGTACGGGTCCTCGCGCGAGAACACGCTGGACGTGCATACCCAGGGCACGTTCGCAGGCAGCCTGCTGGCGGCCCTGGGCTTCAAGGTTCCCCAGGCCGATGGCGGCAAGGATATCTACGACATTGATCTGGAACACGTGCTGGCCATGAACCCGGACTGGATGTTCATTGCCCACTACCGCGAGGAAAGCGTGGTGCGCAAGTGGGCGCAGCAACCCCTGTGGAAGGCGCTGACGGTCACGAAGAAGGATCAGCTGATCAGCGTGGATCCGGAACTCTGGGCCCGTTCGCGCGGGCTGACTGCAGCGGCCCTGATGGTCGAGCAGGTGAAGGCCGCCGTGGAGAAGAAGCACTGAGATTCGCCCGGAACATGCTTTTGGGCGTTCGCCCACACCAGGATTCCGCCTTCCCCCCCTTCCATCCCTCCCTCTCATGACCCTGCTGCCTGCCTGGCTGCGCTGGGTGTTGCCGGTCGTTGCGCTGGCAGTGCTCGGTTTCCTGTCGGCCTATCTGTATTCACCGGGGGCGCTGGCCATCACGCCGTCTGACGTGCTGGCGGCGCTGAAGGCGCCCAACAGCACCGATCTCAGCATTCCGCAGATGCTGGTGGTGGAAACGCGGGCCGCGCATCGTGGTGGCCCTGCTGTGCGGCGCCGTGCTGGCCGTCAGCGGGCTGCTGCTGCAGACGATGACCCGTAATCCGCTGGCCTCCCCTTCACTGCTGTCGATCAATGCCGGCGCGGGTCTGGGCGTGATCCTGGCGGGCGTCTTCATGACGGGCGCGGGTGCCCTCACCCAGTCGACGGCAGCTGCCATCGGGGGCGCCCTGTCGTGGACGCTGGTGATGTGGATCAGCTACCGCGACGGACGACTGCAGAAGAGCCGCCTGATCCTGGCCGGTATCGTGGTCAGCGCCTTCTGTGCGGCGCTGGGCAAGGCCTCATTGATCCTGGACGAGAACCAGGCGTCGGCGGTGATCAGCTGGCTGGCTGGCGGCGTGAGCAACATGAGCTGGAAGCAGGTTCAGGAATACTGGCCGCTGGTGGTGGTTCCGGCCATCCCGCTGGTGTGGCTGGTGCCCCGACTCAACATCCTGAGCCTCTCGGACGAGGCGGCCCAGTCGCTGGGCGTGTCGGTGCGGCAGCTGCGCTTCTGGCTGACCACGGTGGTCCTGATCTGGGTGGGTGCCAGCGTGGCCACGACCGGGCCGATCGCCTTCATCGGCCTGCTGGTGCCGCACCTGGCGCGCCACTGGATCGGCTATGACCTGCGCCGCACGGTACCGATGTGCGCGTTGCTGGGCGGGCTGCTGTTCGTGGCGGCCGATCTGCTGGCACGGGCGCTGGCCCACCCGGCCGACCTGCCGGCCGGGGCCGTGCTGGCCCTCATCGGCGCCCCATGCTTCGTTCTGCTGGCCAAGAGCCGGAGCGATCAATGAACGATCCGAAGAAATATCTGTCGATCCTGGGCGTCCTGACCATCGTCTGCTTCGCGCTGGCGCTGATGCTGGGCGCGACCTTCAAGTCGCCGGCGGCCGTGCTGCAGGGGCTGCTGACCCACGATTTCGACATCTGGCAGTACCGGATGCCGCGGGCCATTCTGGCCGTGCTGGTGGGCGCCGCACTGGCGCTGTCGGGAACCATCATCCAGGGCATCATCCACAACCCGCTGGCCTCGCCCGACATCCTCAGCATCAACCATGGGGCCAGCCTGGCGGCGGTCACCACGCTGATGATGATGCCGGGCACGCCCGTCTGGGCCCTGCCGGTGGCCGCCTGCGTGGGTGCCGCCCTCGCCTACCTGGTGCTGATGCTGGTGGCCGGACGTCAGGCTGGTCCGTTGCAGATGGCCCTGATCGGGGTGGCCCTGTCGACCTTCTATGCCGCGATAACCGATTACCTGATGCTGTCACACCCGCTGGAGGTCAACACGGCCATGGTCTGGCTGACCGGCACCCTGTGGGGGCGGACATGGTCCTTCGTCGAGATGGGGGCACCGCTGCTGGTCCTGCTGCTGCCACTGGCGCTGCTCTACAGCAAGTCCTTCGACCTGCTGTCGCTGGGCGAGGCCAAGGCAGCGACGCTGGGGGTGAATGTCTCGCGGGATCGCTTCCTGCTGCTGGGACTGGCCGTGCTGCTGGCGGCCGTGGCGGTGGCCATTGCCGGGCCGATTGCCTTCCTGGGGCTCGTGGCTCCCCACCTGGCACGCAAGCTGGTGGGTGGACGGCACCGGGTCCTGCTGCCGGCGGCCATGCTGACAGGCGCCATCATCCTGCAGGTCAGCGACATCGCGGTCCGTGCCATCAAGCCGCCGCTCGAATTGCCGGCCGGGATCTTCACGGCCCTGATCGGCGCCCCCTATTTCTTCTATCTGCTTCGCCGGAGCCTGTGAACCATGGCACTGTCCGTCAAGAACCTGAAAGCCGGCTATGGCGGCGCCGTGGCCATCCGGAACCTGACCACCACCATCCCGGAAGGCCGAATCACGGCCCTGATCGGCCCCAACGGCTCCTGCAAGTCCACCCTGCTGAAGACGCTGGCACGGCTGCTCCCGCCCATGGCCGGTGAGGCCACGGTGGATGACCAGTCGATCTACGGTCTGAGCGCCCGCGCGTTCTCACGCAAGCTGTCACTGCTGCCCCAACACCAGCTGGTGCCCGAAGGCATCACGGTACGTACCCTGGTAGGCTACGGGAGCAGTCCCTACCTGAATCTCTGGGGCAGCCTGGGCAAGGCCGACCGCGAGATCGTGGACCGGGTGATGGCAGCCACGCACACCGACATCATTGCGGATCGGCGGGTGGACCAGCTTTCAGGCGGTCAGCAGCAGCGCGCCTTCCTGGCGATGACGCTGGCGCAGGAGACCCCCTATCTGCTGCTGGACGAACCGACGACCTATCTGGACCTGAATCACCAGGTGGCGCTGATGGAGATGATGGCGCAGCAGCGGGATCGCGGCGCGACGGTCGTGGCGGTGCTGCACGATCTGAACCAGGCAGCCCGCTATTGCGATCACCTGATCGTGCTGAAGGAAGGCGAGCTGATGGGTGAAGGTTCGCCGAAAGAGGTGCTGACCGCCGAGATGCTGGCCAAGGTGTTCAAGGTGGACGCTGCGCAGCACATCTGCCCGGAAAGCGGGCGACCGATGGTGGTGGTGAAGGACAGCGGGCTGACGGAGCAGATGGTGACGCTGCCGGATCCGGGCTGGAAGAAGGAAGAAGCCGCCTGAAGTGCGGTGGTGTGCTGCCGTCCGACGGAAGCCGGAGCCTTGCCTTGCGGCTCCGGCGTACTCACGTCTGGACGCCCTAGTCAGCCTGATCAGCCGACTTTGCGAGCCTGTTCAACCATGACGGCTTCTAGGATGTCGAGCGCTTCGTCGAAGGTCTTCTGCTCGATGGTAAGCGGCGGCAGGAAGCGGATGGCATTGCCATAGACACCGCAGGTAAGCAGGATGAGGCCCCTCTCCAGTGCGGCCAGGCGCACGGCATTGGCGTACTCGGGATTGGGCTCGGCGGTACCGGGCTTGTTGAACTCCACGGCGATCATCAGGCCCAGGCCGCGTATATCGACGACCTGCGGAACCTTGGCACGCAGGCTTTCCAGGCGTGCCCGCAGCTGGTCACCCAGTTTCCGGGCACGCTCGGGCAGTTTTTCTTCTTCCATCACGTCCAGCACGGCATTGCCGGCGGCCGTGGCCAGCGGGTTGCCGGCGAAGGTGCCGCCCAGGCCACCGGGCACCGGCGCATCCATCAAATCGGCGCGGCCGGTGACGGCTGCCAGCGGGAAGCCTCCAGCCAGGCCCTTGGCCATGGTGATCAGGTCAGGCTTGACGTCGTAGTTCTGGATGGCAAAGAGCTTGCCAGTGCGGCCAAAGCCAGTCTGGATCTCATCGACGATCAGCACGATGCCATGCTCGTCAGCCACCTTGCGCAGGGCGCGCATCAGCTCGGGCGGCACAGGGTTGAAGCCGCCCTCGCCCTGCACCGGCTCGACGATGATGGCGGCGACCCGCGACGGGGCAATGTCGGTCTTGAAGAGGCGATCCAGCTCCTTGAGGGTTTCGTCAACACTGACGCCCTGCGAGGCGACCGGGAACGGAATGCGCCAGACATCGCCCATGAGCGGGCCGAAACCGGTCTTGTAGGGGGCAGCCTTGCCGGTAAGCGCCATGGTCATGAATGTGCGGCCATGGAAGGCACCGCTGAAGGCAATGACGCCGCTGCGACCGGTGGCGGCACGGGCGACCTTCACGGCATTCTCGACGGCCTCGGCACCGGTGGTGACAAAGATGGTCTTCTTGGGGCCGTCGATGGGCACGATCTCATTGAGGCGCTCGGCCAGGCGCACATAGCTGTCATAGGCGGCGACCTGGTGGCACACGTGCGTGAACTTCTCAAGCTGCTGGCGCGCAGCTTCGATGACCTTGGGGTGGCCATGACCGGTATTGACGACGGCGATGCCGGCCGCGAAGTCGATGTAGCGGCGGCCTTCGGTGTCCCAGAGTTCCGCGTTGCTGGCGCGTTCTGCAAACAGGGGGGTCACCATCCCCACGCCGCGGGCGATGGCAGCGGCCCGGCGTTCGGACAGGGATTTCTCGCTCATGATGGGTCTCCTCGTAGGGTGGATAAGGTTGTTGTTGGCAGCGACGATACCCGAGGCGGGGCACGGCAGCAACTCACGTTATCCTGCATTCAGGAGGATGTCCTGGGCCCGCAGCGCTCTGCCGTGCAGGGGCGCTGCTGGCGCGCATCAGAGGGGCCTACCTCAGGGGAAGCGACATGGACCCTTGCGCTTGCCACGTTGGGCAGACACGCACGAACAAACACGCACGAACCGCAGACAGCACGAACGAAGTGCAGGTCAGATGCCGCGACGAAGGGCGGAACTGGACAAGAAGGGGGAGATGGATAAGAGATAGCAGGGAGGGATGGGGTGGCTGATGGGACTCGAACCCACGACAACCGGAATCACAATCCGGGACTCTACCAACTGAGCTACAGCCACCACTGATAAAACAACTACTGGCCTGCCCGACAGGATTCGAACCTGTGACCCTCAGCTTAGAAGGCTGATGCTCTATCCAGCTGAGCTACGGGCAGTTCTATCCGGCCGTTTAATCCCAGCGAACCGGGCAGACCGCCATTATACACGATTTGCCGAGTTGTGCTGGTCGGGGTGGAGAGATTCGAACTCCCGACATCCTGGTCCCAAACCAGGCGCGCTACCAGGCTACGCTACACCCCGAACGGCGCATTGTAGCGAGGATGTCGGGAGTTGCCAAGCCTCAACGGTTCAGGGAATTGGCCATCATCTGGGCCAGCTCGGTGGCCAGCGACACGGAACTGGCCTCGACCATTACCCGCAGCACGGGTTCGGTGCCCGACGGACGAATCAGCACCCTGCCCTCGTTGCCCAGGCGAGCCTTGGCCTCGGCGATGCTGGCCTGCAGTGCCTCGTGGCCCTGCCAGTCGAAACCCTTCTTCACGCGGACGTTGATCATCTTCTGCGGCAGCAGGTGCAGGTCGCCGATCAGCTCACCCAGCGTGGAGCCCGTGCGCTGCACGGCCGCCAGCACCTGCAGGGCGCTGATGGTGCCGTCGCCCGTGCTGTGCGCGTCCAGCGCCAGCAGGTGGCCCGAGTTTTCGCCCCCCAGCAGCCAGCCGCGCTGCTGCAGCAGCTCCAGCACGTGCCGGTCGCCCACCTTGGCGCGCTCGAAGGGGATGCCCTTGTCGGCCATGGCGCGCTCGAAGGCGTAGTTGGTCATCAGCGTGCCCACGACGCCGTCGACCTTGCCGCGGGCCAGCCGGTCCATCACCATGATGTAGAGCAGCTCGTCGCCGTCGAAGATGCGGCCGGAGGCGTCACACATGATCAGGCGATCAGCGTCGCCGTCCAGCGAGATGCCCAGGTCGGCACCATGGCGCAGCACGGCGGCCGCCATGGCTTTCGGGTGCACGGCACCCACGCCGTCGTTGATGTTGACGCCGTTGGGCTCGGTGCCGATGGCAATGACCTCGGCGCCCAGCTCATGGAAGACGTGCGGGGCGGTGTGATAGGCGGCACCGTTGGCGCAGTCCACCACAAGCTTCAGACCCTTCAGGTCCAGACTGTAGGGGAAGGTGCTCTTGCAGAACTCGATGTAGCGGCCAGCGGCCCCATCGACACGGTGGGCCTTGCCCAGCTGGTTGGAGTCGACACAGACGATGGGCTCGTCCAGCAGCGCCTCGATGGCCTCTTCCATCTCGTCGGGCAGCTTGTTGCCATCGGCCGAGAAGAACTTGATGCCGTTGTCCTCATAGGGGTTGTGCGAAGCGCTGAGCACCACGCCCGCGCTCAGGCGCAGGCCGCGCGTGAGGTAGGCAATGGCGGGCGTCGGGATGGGGCCGGTGACGTGCACGTCCACACCCGCGGCGGTGAAGCCGGCCGTCAGCGCGGCCTCCAGCAGGTAGCCGGAGATGCGGGTGTCCTTGCCCAGCAGGACGGCCGGCTTGCCACGGGCGCCCTTGGAAAAGATCCGGCCGGCAGCATAGCCCAGGTGCATGACGAATTCCGGCGTGATGGGCGATTCACCCACCTTGCCCCGCACACCATCCGTCCCGAAATAACGACGTCCCATGATCTGTTTCTACTCCTTGGCAGGACGGCCCGGATGGCCATCCCCAATGTGAACGCTTCCGG
Organism: uncultured Lautropia sp.; assembly: GCA_963552635.1. Classification (GTDB taxonomy): domain Bacteria; phylum Pseudomonadota; class Gammaproteobacteria; order Burkholderiales; family Burkholderiaceae_E; genus Lautropia. The sequence continues at coordinate 18,824 of CAUVLK010000007.1, forward strand.
CCGCTGCCGGAAGTCCTATGGCGGTCCAGACGGCCAGCGCCTGGACGGTTTCCGGTACATCATGCACCCGCACGATGGTGGCCCCCATCTGCACCCCGGCCAGTGCGCCCGCCAGGCTGGCCGCCAGGCGACGCTCGACCGGCTGGCCCGTGATGGCCCCCAGCATGGACTTGCGCGACACGCCGACCAGCACCGGTGCCACTGATGCCCAGGCGGGAATGCCGCGGTACAGCGCCAGGTTGTGCGCCAGCGTCTTGCCGAAGCCGAACCCTGGGTCCAGGCAGATGCGCTCGGGCGCCACACCGGCATCCAGCAGCGCCTGGCGGCTGTCCGTCAGGAAGCGGCCAACCTCGGCCACCACGTCGGCATAGACGGGGTTGGCCTGCATGGTGGCGGGCGAGTCCCCCAGCATGTGCATGGTGACGAGACCTACCTCGCTGCCCGCCACGGCTGCCCTCGCCTCCGGGGTGCGAAAGCCGCTGATGTCGTTGATGATGCTGGCCCCGGCGGCAATGACGCGGGCCATCGTGCCTGGATGACGGGTATCGATGGACAGGGGCACATCCAGTCCGGCCAGCGCCTCGACGACCGGGGCGAGCCTGGCCCACTCTTCATCCGGCGGCACGGCCTGCGCACCAGGGCGGGTGGACTCGGCGCCGATGTCGATGATGTCGGCACCATCGTCGATCATCCGGCGTGCCGCAGCGATAGCCACGGTTGGGTCACGATGGCGTCCCCCGTCGGAGAACGAGTCGTCAGTGATGTTGAGGATGCCCATGACCAGCGGACGTTCCAGCGACAGCAGAAAGCGTCCACACTGCCAGAGGGCGGGTCGTGCGGTACTGGCGGCGGAATCGGGCGGGGTCGGCGAGGACATCAGACGAAGGATGGGCAAGAAAAAGCCAGGTAACGACGGCCGGCATGGACTGCTTCAGCGCCCTTCCTGGACCGAAGGGAACGACTGGATCGGGCCTGTGCGCCGGCTGCGGTCGATATCTTAACGGTTTCGCAGAAAAGCGACGGTGAACAACGCCCGCCTGACAAGGATTTGGCCGCCCCCGAAAGAAGACCGGCCCTTACGGGCCGGTAGGGAGCCAGACAGCCCGCTGTCCGGCAAGTGCAGGATCCCGTCCAGGGTGGCGGTGCCACCCCGGCGGAAGATCAGGCCGAAGCAGCCGGGTTGGGCTCCGACTCGACCGCAGGCGGCTGAGCCGGCGGGGTGCGCGAACCGTTGTCGGACTTGGGCGCCCAGTCCTTCGGCGGCTGCGGCGACCGGCCGGCCATGATGTCGTCGATCTGCTCGATGCCGATGGTTTCCCACTCCAGCAGGGCCTTGGCCATGGCGTGCATCTTGTCGGCATTTTCCTCGATCAGGCGGCGGGCCAGCGAGTACTGCTCGTCGATGATGCGGCGGATCTCCTCGTCGACCTTGCGCATGGTCTCTTCGGAAACATTGGTCGTCTTGGTGACGGAACGTCCCAGGAAGACCTCGCTTTCGTTCTCGGCGTAGACCATAGGGCCCAGCCGATCGCTCATGCCGTAGCGCGTGACCATGTCGCGCGCCAGGTGGGTGGCCCGCTCGAAGTCGTTGGAGGCGCCGGTGGTCATCTCGTTCATGAACACCTCTTCGGCAATGCGGCCACCGAAGAGCATGGAGATCTGACTGAGCATGTAGACCCGGTCGTAGCTGTAGCGATCACGCTCGGGCAGCGACATGGTGACGCCCAGCGCCCGGCCACGCGGGATGATGGTGACCTTGTGGACCGGATCGGCCTTGGGCAGCAGGCGGCCCAGGATGGCGTGACCGGACTCGTGGTAGGCCGTGCTGCGACGCTCGTCCTCGGTCATGACCATGGAACGGCGCTCGGTACCCATCAGGATCTTGTCCTTGGCACGTTCGAAGTCGATCATCTCGACCAGGCGGCCATTGCGACGGGCAGCAAAGAGCGCAGCCTCGTTGACCAGGTTGGCCAGATCGGCACCGGACATGCCGGGGGTGCCACGGGCCAGCACGTCGGCCTGCACGTCGGGACCCACGGGCACCTTGCGCATGTGGACGTTGAGGATCTGCTCGCGGCCACGGATGTCGGGCAGCGACACCACCACCTGGCGGTCGAAGCGGCCCGGACGCAGCAGCGCGGGATCCAGCACGTCAGGACGGTTGGTGGCCGCAATGAGGATGATGCCCTGGCCAGTCTCGAAACCGTCCATCTCGACCAGCAGCTGGTTCAGCGTCTGCTCGCGCTCGTCGTTGCCCCCCCCCAGGCCGGCGCCCCGCTGACGGCCCACAGCATCGATCTCATCGATGAAGATGATGCAGGGCGCGTGCTTCTTGGCGTTCTCGAACATGTCGCGGACACGGGCTGCACCCACACCGACGAACATCTCGACGAAATCGGAACCCGAGATGGAGAAGAACGGCACCTTGGCTTCACCGGCGATGGCGCGTGCCAGCAGCGTCTTGCCGGTACCCGGAGGGCCGACCATCAGGACGCCACGCGGAATGCGGCCACCCAGCTTCTGGAAGCGGGAAGGATCGCGCAGGAAGTCGACCATCTCCTGGACTTCTTCCTTGGCCTCGTCGGCGCCGGCCACATCGGCGAAGGTGACGGGGTTGTTGTTCTCATCCAGCATGCGTGCGCGGCTCTTGCCGAACGAGAAGGCCCCGCCTCGGCCACCGCCCTGCATCTGGCGCATGAAGAAGATCCAGACGCCGATGAGCAGCAGCATGGGGAACCACGAGATGAAGATCTGCATCAGCACCGACTGCTCTTCCTCGGGCTTGGCATTGACCTGCACGCCATACTTCATCAGGTCGCTGACCATCCAGATGTCGCCGGTGGACGGAACATACGTGGACAGGGTGCGGCCGTCGCGGGTGCGCACACGCACGGCGCGACCATCGATCTGCACGCTGTCAACCTGGCCGTTCTCGGCCTCTTTCATGAATTGGGAATACGGAATGTCCCCGACACGCCCCTGCCGTGTCTCGAACTGTCGGAACACGGTAAACAGGACCAGGGCGATGATCACCCAGACGGCTGCTTTGGAAAACGCGTTATTCACCTGCTCTTCCTCATTGGGCATGCAGACCAAGCGCCTGCAGCCGGTTGATTCTACGCTGTTGCGTCGGATTTTCCGTGCTTTTGTGCCGGACGGCACGAAGCCGTCCGTCAACAGCCCGTTTCGGCCACGATGGCCGCAGAAGCCGCCGGGATGACGGCACAAACATGGTTTTAGCCACGATTGGCGCCGCTACCCGCCGACTTCAGCCGGCGGCCCAACAGATAGGTTTCCGCCGAGCGGTCACGCGAGGCCTTGGGCTTGCGCGGCTGCACGACGGAGAAGTGGTCCTTGAAAAGCCGCACCAGCTGGCTGTAGCCGCTGCCGTGGAACACCTTGATGAGCAGCGCGCCATCGGGCTTGAGCCAGCGGCTGGCGAAATCGACCGACAGCTCGGCCAGATCCTGCATGCGCGCGGTATCAGCCACGCCCACACCGCTCAAGTTGGGGGCCATGTCCGACAAAACAAGATCGACCTTGCCGCCGTCCAGCAGCGCCTCCAGCCGGTCAAGCACGTCCTGCTCGCGAAAATCGCCCTGCAGGTAGTTCACGTCCGGGATCGGCTCCATGGGCAGCAGGTCCAGCGCGACGATCCGCCCCTGGATGGGCACCTGCGGGGCTTCGCCACGCAGGTCGTCGGCCTTGCGCACATCTTCGGCCAGATTGGGCGCCGCCAAGCGCCGCCGGACGACCTGCGACCAGCTGCCCGGGGCCGAGCCCAGGTCCACCACGGTCATGCCGGGACGGATGAGGTGGTCCTGCTCGTCGATGCCGATGAGCTTGAAGGCGGCCCGCGCCCGATAGTGGTGGCGCTGCGCCAGCTTCACGTAAGGGTCGTTCAGGTGGTCGTGAAGCCAGGCCCGGTTCACCTTCTTGCTGCGACTGCTCTGCATGGATGGGTCAAGTGAATGATATGGCACCCCGAAGGGAGGGACAGGCTCTAGAATGAAGGATCATGCGTGAGCACGGGGCTCACGACAGAAGATCATTCGACACGAGAAACATGCCTTCTTTGTTGCTGGAAAAGGCCGAGCGCAAGGCGCTGGCGGCCCAGGCCCATCCCCTGAATCCGGTCGTGCTGCTGGGCGCTGCCGGGCTCACGCCCGCAGTGCTGCAGGAAATCGACCGCGCCTTGAGGGCCCACGAGCTGATCAAGGTGCGGCTGGCCGGCATGGACCGGGATGCCCGGCAGGCGGCCAGCGAGCAGATCAGCGACAGCACGTCCAGCGCGGCAGTACAGCTGATCGGCAACGTGCTGGTGCTTTACCGGCCGAAACCGGACGAGGACGATCCGGCCTGATGATAGCGTGACCGACACCGGCCACGCCTTGATATTTTCAAATCGGGGCCATTGGAATTTCCTCTGGCCCCTTTCGTGTCCGGCCCTGGCTGCAGAGCGGAAGCGCGGCG
>CAUVLK010000008.1:0-22339 GCA_963552635.1 uncultured Lautropia sp.
ACTTGCAATAGAATGGTTGTTGACGCCTTTCTTTCAGGTTAACTGCCAGAAAAATGACCTTTATGCTTTCCTCGGTCGAGGAGATCCTGCAGACGCTGGGTGGGCGCATCCGTACCCAGCGCCTGGCTCAGGGGATCTCGCAACAGGTATTGGCCGATCGGGCTGGCCTGTCCCTGGGCGCAGTCCGCCAGCTGGAAAGCAGTGGCCAGAGCGGTCTGGATACCCTGGTGCGGGTTCTGTTCGTCCTGGGCATCGTCGATGAGCTGGAAGACCTGTTCGTGCTGCGGCAGCAGTCCATTGCGCAGATGGAGCGGGCCAACGGTCCGGCCCGTCGACAGCGGGCCCCAAGGCAGGGGTCATGAAGAAGCTGGTGGTGCATTACAGTGGCTGGGGAGAGGATTGGCCGCTTGGCCAGTTGGCCGATGATGGCCGTCATCTGCTGTTCGAGTATTCACCTGAGGCCCTGGCACAGGGTCTGGAGCTTTCCCCGTTGCATCTGAAGCTGCGGGCTGCTGCCTATGGGGGGTTTCCGCCGTATCAGCTGGGATTGCCGGGACTGATTGCGGACAGCCTGCCCGATGGCTGGGGGCTGCTGCTGATGGATCGCGTGTTTCGACAGCACGGGTTGCGTCACCCCGGCCCGCTGGATCGTCTGGCGTTCGTGGGGGATCGCGCCATGGGCGCATTGCGGTTCGTGCCTCCCCGGGAAGAGGGTGCGGACCTTCCGGACTGGAATCTGCTGCGCCTGGCCCAGGAGGCGACAGCGGCCCTGCAGGGGCAGTCGGAAGAGGTGCTGCGAGCGTTGGCGCTGACAGGTGGCTCTCCCCAAGGCGCAAGGCCCAAGGCACTTGTCCGTCACGATCCGGTTTCTGGAACGGTCAGTACCGCCCACGATGCGCCGGGTGACCCCTGGCTGGTGAAGTTTCCGGGACAGGGTGAGCACAGGGAAGTCTGTGCCATCGAGCAGCTGTATGCCGAACTGGCCCGGGATTGCGGCATCGAGGTTCCCGAGAGCCGGTGGTTCGATCTGTCATCCCGGTTGGCGGCCTTTGGTGTGTGCCGTTTCGACCGGGAGCGCGGCATGCGTGTCCCTGTGCATAGTCTTGCCAGCCTGCTGCAAGTGGACTTCCGATTGCCAGGCAGTACGGACTATACGGCTTTGCTGCGTGCCACCCGGATGCTGACGCGAGATGAACGTGAAGTGCAGAAGGCCTATGCAAGGGCCGTGTTCAACGTCCTTTTCCATAACCGGGACGACCATCCGCGCAACTTTGCATGGAGGCTTGGGCAGGACCGGCAATGGAAACTGGCTCCTGCGTTCGACCTGACTTTCAGCGAAGGGCCGGGGGGACAGCATCATCTGGATGTCTGCGGGATGGGTGATCGGATCGGGCGTGCACACTTGCTGGAACTTGCCCGGCAGGGAGGTGTTCCGCATGCGGATGCAGAAGCCGTGATCGACAGGATGCTGGCGCAGGCAGAGGGCATTGCCGGGCGGGCAGAGAACTTTCCCATTCGGCGTGCGACTGTGCGGAGTCTGTCAGCCGCAGTGACGGCCTGTTGCCAGCAGGTCTGGAGGCACTGATCCATGCCGATCTCTTCCCTGAACTGGCAGGCTGCACACGCCTGGCTGCTGGCGCACGAGGGCTACTGGGTGCTGGGCACCCTGGCGCTGTTCGTGGTGGGCCTTGTGCTGCTGGGGCGGCCCAAGCCCGAGAAGCCCTGGCGGGTGCGGTCGCGGCCGCTGCTGACCGAGAACGAGCTGGAATTCTGTCATCGGCTGGAAGATGCGCTGCCCGAGTTCCGGGTGATGGTGCAGGTGTCGATGGGTGCCATTCTGGAGCCGGACATGGATGAGGAAGACGACGCCGAGCCGGGGCGCTTCCTGTCGATCCGTGGCCGCTTTGCCCAGAAGGTGGTGGATTTCGCGATCGTCGATGACGAGTATCGGATCGTGGCGCTGGTGGAGCTGGATGACAGCACGCACGATGCCGACCGGGATGCGGAGCGCGATCGCATGACCGGCATGGCCGGCTACCTGACCATCCGCTACGACAGCCGCGACAAGCCCGAGCCCGAGGAGATCCGCGAGGACTTCTGGCGTGAGGGTCTGCTGGACTGAGCCCTGGCAGGAGGTTGGCCTTGCAGTGTGCAGGTGATGTTGAAAGACGCTGCGTGCAGGCAGAATAAGGTCATGGACAGGAACCAGGAGAGAATCCAGGAACTGGATGGGACGCTGCGGGACCGATTGCTGCGCCTGATGGCGAGCGAGTCGGTGGCGGACTGCATCATGGTCAAGGCGCGGGTGGAGCATGGGGTCCGTTCGGCAGACATCCTGCAGCCCACGCTGGCTGTCCTGCTGGAGGGCGAGAAGGACGTCCGCTGCTCCGATGGGGAATGGGTGCTGCGGCCGGGGCTTCTGAACGTGATGTGTGCAGGTGCCCGGATGGATGTGGTGAACCGGCCGGATCCGGCCACGGGCCGCTATCTGACGCTGCTGGTGCCGCTGTGCGAGGAGGTGCTGGCTGCGGCACGCCTGCTGTGGGGAACGCCGGTTGCCGGTTCCGCGGCCGGGCCGATGCTTCGCTGCGTGGCGGTGAAGGATTTTTCCGGGGAGATGTTGGCCTGGTCGGAGGCGCTGCTGCGGGCCGACCATGCGGCGGCGCGAGTTGCGCTGGTGTCGCTGGTCATCGGGATGGCGCGGCAGGGCATGATGCGTCTTCTGTTTCCGCCTGCCGAAACCCTGGCGCAGCGGATACGTCGGCACGTCATGGACGCTCCGGACAGGGACTGGCAATCGCGCGACGTGGAGGCGTTGCTGGGCATGTCGGGGGCCACGCTGCGTCGTCATCTGGCGGCCGAGGAAACCTCGCTGCGCGAGCTGCTGGTAGATGTGCGCATGGGCATTGCCTTGAACCTGCTGTACGGTACACGGCTGCCGCTGAAGACGGTGGCGGCCCGTGTCGGCTATCGATCCCCGGATGGGTTCGTGCGCGCATTCCGGGCGCGCTATGGCCTGGAGCCCTCGCAGTTGGGCCGCGACGACGCCTGAGCGTTTCGGACGGAATCCTGAGCGAATCGATTCCGGGAACGGGGATATCTTCATCCACCTTGAAAACAGGAGGTGTGATGATGAAATCCCGATATCGGCATATCGCTGCGGCGATTGCGGCTGCATGGTTCGGCATGGCCATGACCTCGGCGCAGGCCCGGGAGGCGGCGCAGCTGCCTGATCGTGCGGCCGATGTTCCGTCCACGCAGACCGTGGCGAATCCGGCCGGACAGCATGAAGGCACCGCTGCACAGGGTGCGACGGGTGCTTCGGCGGCGCACCAGGCCGATGGCGCCTTCATGCAGGTGCCGGGGGTCTATCGGCAGCGAATCGGCAACCTGCGCGTGACGGCGTTGCTGGACGGATTCCTGCCGCTGCCTTTCGGCACCGCCAAGGGCATCGATGCCCGGTCCCTGGACGCCGCGCTGCGACAGGCTCATGTCCCCAGGATGGGAGACGGCATCCAGACCGCCGTCAACGTGTTCCTGGTGGAGCGGGGTGACCGGCGCATGCTGGTGGATACCGGGGCGGGAACCTGCTTTGGTCAGACCACCGGCAAGCTGACGGACGCGCTGAAGAGTGCAGGCATCGATCCTTCCACGGTAACGGATGTGCTGCTGACCCACGCGCATCCGGATCATGTCTGTGGTCTGGTGCGGCCGGATGGCACCAAGGCCTACCCGAAGGCGACGGTATGGATTCCGGAGGCCGAGGCTGCCTACTGGCTGGACGCGAGGAATGCGGAAACGGCACCTGAGGCGTTGAAGGCTGCGTTTTCCGAGGCCACCACGGCATTGGCCCCTTACGTGAAGGATGGGCACGTGCAGCGGGTGAAGGGTAGCCATGCCGGTGGGAAGTTGACGGAAGTCCTGCCGGGGGTTCGGATGGTGGCGGCAAACGGCCATACGCCGGGCCACGTCGGCTGGCTGGTGGATGATCGTCTGCTGCTGTGGGGCGACATCGTTCACTTCCACGCGGTGCAGTTTGCCAGGCCGCAGGTCTACCTCGTCTTCGACAGCAATGCGCCGGCTGCCATTGCATCGCGCAAGCGCCTCTTTGCCGAGGCCGCGCGCCATGACTGGTGGGTGGGCGGTGCACACCTGCCGTTCCCGGGTCTGGGCCATGTGGTGCCCTATGGCAAGAAAAGCTACCACTGGGTGCGGGACGAGTTCAGTCCGCTGCCCTGAGCGCGTGCATCCGGAAAAGTCTGCCCCGGTCAGGCGGGTGTTCACACCTGTCTGACCGGCAGGGATGCCGTTCGGGGGAAGAACCGGGCCTTTCACGTCCCCGGAAGGCCCGGCCGTCGCCTTCCCGGGGCTCCAGCTCCCCTCTGTCGGAAGAGATGACAATTTTCCTTCCTGTCGTGATGCCCCCAAAGCGATAATCCGTCCACTCGACTCTTCGTTTCAGGAGCATTGCGATGGGCAAGGCGGTATCGGTGACAGGGCGTGTGGTAGTGCTGGCGCTGGCCTATGTGGGCAGCAGCTGGTGGCTGGGCCAGCAGGCCGAGAAGCACTACCAGACGGATTTCGACAAGATCGTGAAGCGGATGGGCTTTGACGAGGTGAAGCGGGTCGGTTACACCCGCGGAATCTTCGAGTCCCAGGCCACCGACATCCTCACGCTGGTGCTGCCCCGCCCGCCGCAGGGCATGGGTGACGACGATCAGGATGATTCGGGCGAGGACATCACGCTGCGTCTGCATCTGGTGCAGACCATCAAGCACGGTCCCTTCGTGGGCGGTCGGCTGGCTGCGGCCAGGATCGAGACACGGCTGGACAAGGTGGAAGGTATTCCTGAAGGTCTGAAGCAGGCGCTGGCCAAGGCCAGTGCACCGACGGCCAGCACGCTGGTGGGCTTCGATGGCTCGATGGACGGTCAGGCCGTGCTGCCTGCTGGCGAGATGGTGCCGCCCGGCAGCGAGCCGGACAACCGGATGACCTGGAAGCAGCTGACCTATGACTACATGGTGAGCGGCGACCGTCTGCAGGTGCTGGCCCAGCTGCAATGGCCTGAGTTGACGTGGTCGGTTTCGCCCGGCGCCTTTGGCCCCGACAAGCCGGGCATGCACCTGGTGATGTCGGGCCTGTCGGCCAATATCCAGCAGACGGGCACGAACCCCGACCACTGGCTGATGGTGCCCGGCCATTACACGCTGCGCCTGAACGATTTCCAGCTGAAGGCGGTCTCGAACGACGGCAAGCAGTCCTCCACGTTGTTCTCGGTGAACGGCTGGGAAAGCCAGGGCAGGATCACGTCCTCCGGCAAGCTGCTGGCCAGCGAGGAAAATGGTGCCGGCAAGGCCGTGGTGATGGACGTGCCGCTGGAGAAGCTGGGCTACACGGCGTCGATCTCGAACATCGATGAGGCGGTGCTGGTGCCGTTGCAGGACATTGTGCAGGAGATGGGCAAGGCGACGGACCCCGCTGATGCCATGCCCGACGAGGCCAGGCTGCGTCCGGTGGTGACCACGCTGGCCGCCAGTTCGCCGGCGCTGGGCATGCGGCTGGATGGCACGCTGCAGGGCAAGACGGCCTATGTGGATACCAGGGTGGTGCTGAATCCGCTGCAAGGCAGCGCTTCCGTTCCTCTGGGCCCGCAGCTGCTTCAGACGCTGAAGGCCGATGTGAACGTGTATCTGCCCAAGGCCATCACGGCCGAGGTGAACCGCCGTCTGGAGCAGTCCTTCGGCAAGGGCGCGAACGGCTGCAACCTGGACTGCCAGCTGCGTCAGCAGGGCATTGCCCGTGAACAGGCTGATGCCTGGGAGACCAAGGTGCAGTTTGCCGGAGGTCAATTGATGCTGAACGGCCAGCGGATCTTCTGAACGCCTTCGGGCGTTGCTTTCCAGCCGTCGGGCAGCAGCCGGTACGATACCGGCTGTTGCTTTTGCACCATATGCCGCACGTGCGTGGGCACAGTTGCGGGGATGGTGACAATGAGCAGGATGACGGTGGTGGCAGGCAGCGTGATGGCGCTGGGTGTGGCCTACGTGGGCAGCAGCTGGTTGCTGGGACACGTGGCGCAGCAGAAATATCAGACGGAATTCGAGCGGGTTGCCCGGCTGCTTGGGGCAGATGCGGTGGAGATGGTGGAGGTCGAGAATGGCCTCTTCCATTCCCGGACGATTGCCGTGCTGACATTCGAACGCAGAAGTCCGGCATCCGGGGCGGATGACGAAGTGGATGCTTCGGATGACGAGGACAGCGACAACGGTGACGACAGCGAAGACAGCGAAGAAAGTGACGAGTATTCGCTGAAGGGGCTGTTCGACGATGAGGACATCCCGGACGAGGATGTCGAGGATGATTCGGAGCCGGATGATTCGGACGAGGTGACGGCCCGCAAGGTGGTGGCCGATGTCAGCCCGCCCAAGGTGGAGAAAATCATCCCGCCCAAGGTGGAGGAAGCACCGCGTCCTCCCTTGAAGATCCATCTGGTGCAGGACATCCGTCATGGGCCCTTTGTGGATGGTCGCCTGGCAGCTTCCGTGATCGAGACGCGGCTTGACCATGTGGAAGGTCTGGCCGATGAGGAGCGCAAGGGCCTGGATGAGGTGAAGTCGCCGGAGCTGCGCATCGTGGCCGGGCTGATGGGCGATGTGGATGGGCGCTTCCTGATGCCGGCAGGCCGGGTGATGCCGCCCGCCCCTGAGGAAGGCAAGCTGGAGTGGAAGTCCTTCACCTATGACTTCCGCCTGAGTGCCGATCGCAAGCAGATGTCCGGCGAGATCGACTGGCCCGGCCTGGTGTTTCACATTCCGGCCGGGAAGGTGGCAGGAACCGGTCTGGACAATGCCATGGCTTCGGAGTCGAAGGATCGGGAGGGGCTTTACCTGGAGGTGAAGGCGCTGGCCGGCAAGTACGCGTATCACCGCAACCATGCCGATGACTGGCTGATGATACCGGGCACCTATGAAATGAGCCTGGAGAGGCTGGAGGCAAAGACGCTGCCGCACGAGGGAAGCACATCGCTCCAGAAGGTCCTGCTGGACATGCGTGACTGGAAGGGAGGCGGACAGGTCACGTCTTCCGGCGGACTGCTGTCCGACGAGGTCGAGATGCGCGGGAAACTGACCGTGCTGGGAACGACCTTCGACAGCCTGGGCTACCGGGCACGGCTTTCCAACATCGATGCCGGCAGTCTGCGCAAGGTTCAGGATCTGGCCATGACGTTCCAGAAGCAGCAGAAGGACGTGCTGGAAGGGCGCCAGCTGGTCGGGATGCCCTCTGAGCGGGATGCCGAGGCGCTGATGCGGTCGCTGACATCCGGATCGCCGACGATTGACCTGCAGCTGGACGGTAGCCTGGAAGGGAAGGTGGCCCGCGCCGATATTGGCGTGACGCTCAAGCCTCTGCCGGCCAACGACCAGGAACCGGCCTTGATGGGGATGATGCGGTCGCTGAAGGCCCGGGCCAAGGTGCAGCTTCCGCAGGCCTGGGTGACGCTGGCACAACAGAAGCTGGATACGGTTGAGAAGGATGAGGATGTCGACTGTGATCTGACCTGTCGTTTGGAGAGTCTGCCTTTCGTGCGCCGTCAGGGTGACACGTGGGAGGTGGATGCCCACTATGACGACCAGCATCTGGTGGTGAACGGCGAACAGCTGTTCTGATTGGCCAGCGCTCCGGGCCGGGTACAGGGGGCGCTGCAAGGCCCCTGTACCGCATGCGTGAAGGACGGATGCGCGATGCGTGGCGCACCGGGTCGGGAACCGGGTACGGTTTCGTTCATTGCATGGCAGGCCGGCTGCTGGCATGATGCCTGCTGGCCGCAAGGCACCCGGGTCGCTACGGCCCGGACAGGCTGCCGTGTGGTGTGTGTACTTCCGGTCGGGACCGGACCGTCCGGAGCAGTGATGGCGGGGCAGGCATCTTCGGCCTGCCCTTGACGGGGAATGAGCATGGACCGACTGTTCAACATCATCCGCAACCAGTTCATCGATGTCATCGAATGGACGGACGACTCGCGTGACACGCTGTCGTTTCGCTGGCCGGACGAGGACAAGGAGATCAAGAACGGTGCGCAGCTGATCGTCCGTGAATCGCAGCTGGTGCAGTTCGTGGCGGCCGGGCAGTTTGCCGATCTGTTCGGCCCCGGCAAGTACACGCTCACCACCGAGAACATCCCGATCCTGTCCACCATCCTGGGCTGGAAATACGGCTTCCAGTCGCCGTTCAAGTGTGATGTCTACTACCTGAACACGCGGCTCTTCACCGGCAACAAGTGGGGCACGGCCAATCCGGTGATGATGCGGGACCCGGATTTTGGTGTGGTGCGGCTGCGGGCCTTTGGTACCTATGATTTTCGTATTGTCGATGCGCCGCTGTTCCTGAAGGAGGTGGCGGGTACCGACCAGCATTTCCGGCTGGATGAATTCCAGGACACGATGCGTTCGCGCATCGTGAGCGTGTTCACCGATGCGCTGGCGCGCGCCCATGTGCCGGTGCTGGATGTGGCGGGCCGTTATGCCGAGATGGGTGAGGCGCTCCTGCCCATCATCAACCCGACCGTGCGCGAGAAGTATGGTCTGGAGATTTCCAGCTTCATTCTGGAAAACGTGTCGGTGCCGGCGGAGGTCGAGCAGGCCATCGACAAGCAGAGCAGCATGCGCGCCATCGGCAACCTCAACGACTATGTGAAGTACCAGATGGGCCTGTCGATGGGGCAGGGGGGCGAAGGCGGTGCGGCCGCGGCCATGCCGGCCCAGATGGCCATGGGTTTTGCCATGGCGCAGGACATGATGCGGGGGATGGGCACTGGTGCGTCGGCGTCGGGTGCCCCGGGGGCGGCCAGTGGCACGGCATCGGTTACGGGCGCTGTGTCCGGACAGGGCATGGCACCTGTGCAGGGTGCATCGGGTGGATATTCCGGTGCAGCCGGCCATCCATCACCGGTGGCTACGCTGGAAGTGCTCACGCCCGAGCAGGCAGCGCAGCTGCTGAGCGTGTCGGTGGAGGATGTGCTGGCCAGCATCCAGTCGGGGGAGCTGAAGGCGCGGCGCATCGGCACGGCCTATCGCATTGCCCGTTCGGCCCTGGATGAGTTCCTGCGTGGCTGAGGCATCGCAATCGGCATCCCCGGCGGACACGGCCGGCAGTCGACCCTGCCCGGAATGTGGGGGGCACCTGGAATGGAGTGCTGCCCGCCAGGCCCTCGCGTGTCCCTACTGCGGCACCGTGATGGCGACGTTCTCCGGACAGGGCCGGGTGGATGGCAGAAGGGATGACGGGGCAGGGGATGCCCATGGTGAAAGGGTAGGGGGAAGCCCCGCTCTTGCGGGCGATGGCGCGCGTGCTGAAGGTGCGACGGAAGCTGCGGGGAATGCAGGCGCGGCGGATGCAGAAGAGGATGGCAAGGCGGGTTCTGCGGATGGCACCTTCGGGCATTCGGCCGAGGACAGGTCGCTGGTGCAGGAAGCCGAGGCATTGTTCGGTCGCGGGGTGCCGGACCACCACGCGTTATACGAGCAGGATCTGGAAGCAGCCCTGCGCAATCCTGCCAACCTGCGCAACTGGGGGGCGGCACGGCATGAGGTGAAGTGCCAGAACTGTCATGCCATCTCGGTCTTCGTGAATGGCAAGGTGGCGGATCGCTGCGACTTCTGCGGGTCGCCGGCCATCGTGACGCATGAGGAGATGCGCGATGCGATCACGCCGCAGAGTCTGCTGCCGTTTCGCATCAGTGAAAGCCAGGTGCGTGATGCGCTGCGTACCTGGTATCGGTCCCGCTGGTTTGCACCGAACCGCTTGAAGCGGGCGGCTGCAACCGACACGCTGAAGGGCATATATCTGCCGTACTGGACCTTCGATGCCCGGGCGCATTCACGCTGGCAGGCAGAATCGGGGCGCTATTACTACACCACCGAGATGGTGCGTGGCACCGATGGCCGGATGGAGACGCGTCGCGTGCAGCATGTGCAATGGACACCGTCCTTTGGTGAACTGGAACATTGGTTCGATGACGAACTGGTTCCGGGGACGGTGGGTATTCATGGAAAGCTGCTGAAGCGCATCGAGCCCTTTCCGACGACGACCGATCTGAAGCCCTATTCACCGGACTATGTTCGCGGCTGGACGGTGGAGCGCTATCAGGTGGATCTGCGCGAGGCCACCACGCAGGGGCGCCAGCAGATGCAGCTGAGCATGGAAGCGCTGTGCAGTCGTGAGGTGCCGGGTGAAACCCATCGCAATCTGAGGGTGGAGACGCGCTTTGACGACTGCACCTTCAAGCATGTGCTGGTGCCGGTCTGGCTGGTGCGCTATGACTATGGCGCCCGCAATTTTCAGGTGCTGGTGAACGGCTACACCGGCAAGGTGGCGGGGGAACAGCCCTGGAGCTGGGTGAAGATAGCGCTCACGGTGCTGCTGGTGCTGGCCGTGCTCGCAGGGCTGTCGATGCTGAATCGCTGAAGGATCAGCCCGCCTTGTTCAGCGTGGCCATGTCGATGACGAAGCGGTACTTCACGTCGCTCCTGAGCATGCGCTCGTAGGCGTCGTTGATGGCGGCCATGTCGATGATCTCCACGTCGGCGGTGATGTGGTGCTCACCGCAGAAATCCAGCAGTTCCTGGGTTTCCTTGATGCCGCCGATGATGGAACCGGCCACAGAACGCCGCCCCATGATCAGCGGAACGGTGTTGATCATGGATTCCAGGTTGCCCAGAAGGCCGACGAAGACCAGCGTGCCATCGAGCTTGAGCGTGGGGATGTAGGGCTGGATGTCGTGGGTGTACGGCACCGTGTCGATGATCAGGTCGAACTGGTAGGCAGCCCCTTTCATCTGTTCTTCATTGGTGGAGATGATGACGTGGTGCGCGCCCAGACGTCGGGCATCGTCGATCTTGCCAGGTGAGCGCGAGAACAGGGTGACTTCGGCACCCAGAGCCTTCGCAAGTTTGATGGCCATGTGGCCCAGGCCGCCCAGACCCACCACGGCGACCTTGCTGCCCTTGCCCACGTTCCAGTGACGCAGTGGCGACCAGGTGGTGATGCCGGCGCACAGGATGGGCGGCACGCCCTTCGTGTCGAGGTTTTCGGGCACGCGCAGCACGAAGGCATCGCTCACGGTGATGCTGTTGGAGTAGCCGCCGTAGGTGGGCATGCCGTCGTGGCGGTCCTTGCTGTCGTAGGTGAAGGTGGGGCGATTCTCGCAGTACTGCTCCAGGTCATGGTGGCAGGGCTCGCACTGGCGGCACGAATCCACCATGCAGCCCACGCCGACCAGATCGCCCGGCTTGAAGCGGGTGACATCCTTGCCGACGCTGCGCACGCGGCCGACGATCTCGTGGCCCGGCACGACGGGGTAGGTGGTGCCGCCCCAGTCGTTGCGGGCCGTGTGCAGGTCGCTGTGGCAGACGCCGGTGTAGAGGATGTCGATGACGACATCGTCCGGCCGGGGATCACGGCGCTCGAAGCGGAAGGGGACCAGGGGCTTGTCGGCTGCGTGGGCGGCATAGCCGTGGACGTGCTGGGTCATGAACGTTCTCTCCTGGGGGTTGGCTACAGTCGTTCCCACGTCTGTGGTCCCGACACCCAGAACATGGTACCGCCTTCGCTCGGATCGACCGGGGAGTAGTATCTGCGTTCGTCCTGTATCTCGACGCGGTCGAAATTCAGGGCCTTGCCGAAGGCCCAGGTGACGGGGACATGCCATACTTGGCAGATTGTGCGGTCGACGTAAGCGACCTTGTTTTCCCAGCAGAGCTTGACCTGTCGGGGCTCTGCGCCTTTCCGGACGCTGAGTTCGTAGCGACCGTCACTGCTGTGATAGGTCTGTATGGCGGCATCGAATGGTACGGTATCCGTGCGGGCGATGGGCCGGGCGGATGCGGCTTCGAGTTCGTATTCCCTGGGGCCCCCGAGGGAGGTGTCCTGCTCGACATGCATCATGTTGCCGAGGACGATGCCAGTATCGTTCACCTGGATGGGCACGGAGGCATAGCTGGCCATGAAGCCGGCTGGGATGCGGCCCTCGGGCAGGTTGGGGTTGAAGCCCCGCAGGTCGGATTGGAGGCTGTACTGGAAGTCGCTGCGTGCCAGCAGGAAATGGCCATCCGGTGTCCGGTCGGTGTTTTGGCCATTGGCCGTCCGGTGGTCCTGAAAGGCGGAGATAACCGGCCAGGCGGGGTCCGGATTTTCCTGACGTTTCCAGGTGGTCATGTAGGCGGGGTATGCGTCAGAGACTTCCGGCAGGGGGACGTTGCCGTTGGCATTCGGCATGGAGAGTCCCAGCAGGGTGTGCATCAGTTCGCCGCTGATGCCCTGATCGGACAGGGGTTGTCCGGTCGTTGTGGTGTTGCCCGGGGGTTCTGTTGCCGTCTGGCCATCCGTCGTGGAGATGATGCTCTGGGCAAGGACGCTGCTGGCCGCCAACCCGATGGCCACGGCAAGGACATGACGGAAGGAACGAAGGAAAATGCCCGACAAGGCCGGCCGTGATGCGGATGCACTCTGGTTCATGGTGTCTTTCCTGGTGGGGCACAGTTGCCCGTGTTGAGGAAAGCTTGCGCAAGTCTTCGCGGTCATCGCATTGCCGGAACGGGTGCATGACGGCAAATGTCGCCTTTTCCTGAACCCCGTTCCGTGGTGCGTTGCTTGGGGGGACTTGTTCGGACTTTCCTCGGGAATGCTAAGGAAAGACATCGGGGGGTCATGTGTCGGGCATGTTCGGCATGGGCCGGAACCTGTCATCGTGTGAACGGTGATGTCCCGACCCACCAGAATGGGCAGTGAAGCGAGGTGCTTCTGTAACGCGAGGGTTGAAGATCGTTACTCAGGGCGAGAGCCGTTCGCGGATCCAGTTGCCGTCTTCCAGCCGGTACTGGATGCGGTCGTGCAGACGGCTGGGACGGCCCTGCCAGAATTCCACCAGGCGGGGCGTGACGACGTAGCCACCCCAGTGCGGGGGACGGGGGACGTGCAGCGGGTGCCGGGCGCCGACCAGGGCGGCACGGGCCATCAGGTCGGCCTTGCTGGAGAGGACCTCGCTCTGGTGGCTGGCCCATGCGCCGATGCGGCTGGTGTAGGGGCGGGAATCGAAGTAGGCGTCGGATTCGGCTTCGGGCAGCTTGTCGATGCTGCCTTCGACACGTACCTGGCGCTCCAGTTCGGGCCAGAAGAAGGTGAGCGCGACGTAGGGGTGCAGGGCGATGGCACGGCCCTTGCGGCTCTGATAGTTGGTGAAGAAGACGAAGCCCTGGTCGTTGACTTCCTTCAGCAGCACGATGCGGGCGTTGGGGTGGCCGTGTTCGTCGACGGTGGCGACGTTCATGGCGGTGGGTTCATGGACCTGGGCATGCATGGCGGCATCCAGCCAGGTGCGGAACTGTTCCAGCGGCTGGCTGGCGCAGTCGGTCTCGGACAGTTCCTGCCGGCAGTAGTCCTGGCGGATGTCGTGCAGATCCAGTTTGCTCATGGAAGGTCTCCTTGATGGCAGGCCAATATTCTGCCCTGAACGGGCGTCTGCGTCCGCTCGTCCGGATGCGCGGTGCATGAAGAAGGCCGGCCGTGAGGGTGTCTCCTCACGGCCGGCCTGTTCCCGAGGACGCCGCCCCGAAGGGCGGTCGCATCGGTTTCCTGCAGGGATGTGCTTCTGTGTGGCCTCAGCGCTCCAGGTGCAGGAACTGCATGTGGCGCTCGTACTGGTTCAGGATGTCGCCGATGATCTGTTCGCGGGTGTAGCCGACCAGATCGTATTCCTGGCTGCCTTCGCGCAGGAAGACCTCGGCACGCCAGTAGCGCTCGTGGTGCTTGTCGGAATCCAGGTTGCTGGCCTGGTTCATGGCAAACACCGGCATCAGGGCCGAGACGGGTTTCACCTGATAGAGGAAGTCCACTTCCTCGCCATGCAGCACCTCGAAGGTGAGGCTCTGGTCTTCCTCGTTGCGGATGACGGTGGTCTGCACGCCCTGCTTGTTCAGTTCGGCGCAGACATCCTGCATGGCGGGCTCCAGCGTGCCGGCCATGAAGCGCAGCACCGCCTTGCGCGTGGGGAAGTTCAGGATGCGGTTCAGGCGGTCACGCCAGCTGTGCTGCGGGTTCAGCGCGGGCGGTGCCATGTCGAAGGTGCTGGCCTTGCGGCGGTTGCCCTCCTGGCGCAGGCTGTAGGCCATGGCCACCATGTAGATGAAGAGCACCAGCGAGAACGGCAGGCCGGCTGCGACCGAGACCGACTGCAGGGCCGAGAAGCCCCCCGAGAACAGCAGCCCCAGCGTGATGAGGCCGGTGGCAGCCGCCCAGAAGAGTCGCAGCCAGATGGGGGCGTCGTCGCCCGACGAGAGACCCTTGCTGGACAGGTTGGCCAGCACCAGCGCCCCGGAATCGGCCGAGGTGACGAAGAAGATCAGGCCGATGATGACCGAGACACTGGACCAGATGGCCGGATGGGCATAGTGCTCGAAGAGGGCAAAGAGGCCCATGGCGGGGGTCTCGATGGCAGTTTTGGCCAAGGCCGGATCGGTGGCGGCATGGAAGATGCCGCTGTTGCCGAAGATGGAGAACCAGGCAAAGATGAAGCCCAGCGGGATGAACATCACGCCGAAGACGAATTCGCGCAGGGTGCGGCCGCGCGAGATGCGGGCGATGAACAGCCCCACGAACGGCGCCCAGGCCACCCACCAGGCCCAGAAGAAGATGGTCCAGGTGGATTTCCAGGTGGCGCCCTTCGCGCCTTCGTAGGCGTAGGTCTCGAAGGTCTTGACCGGCAGCATCTCGAAGTAGTCGCCGATGTTCTGCACCATGGCGTTGAGCAGGAACTGTGTGGGGCCGGAGAACAGCAGGGCGATGACCAGCAGGATGGCGGTCAGCATGTTGAACTCGGACAGCCGGCGCACGCCCTTGTCGACGCCGGACATGGCCGAGGCGGCCGCCGTGACGGTGACGATGATGATGATGACGGCCTGGGTGAACTTCGTGGTCTCGATGCCGAAGACATGGGCCAGGCCGGCGTTGGCCTGCAGCACGCCGATGCCCAGGCTGGTGGCCAGGCCCAGCAGCGTGCAGACCACGCCGAAGATGTCGACGCTGTGGCCGAGCCAGCCGTCGGCCCGCTTCTGGCCGAACACGGGCACGAGCGCCGAGCGCAGCGCCAGCGGCAGGTTGTGGCGGTAGGCGAAGTAGGCCAGTGCCATGCCGATGAGCGCGTAGATGCCCCAGCCGTGCAGGCCCCAGTGCAGGAAGGTCTGCGCCAGGGCGGCCCGGGCGGCCAGGGGCGTGCCGCCCTGGCCGGTGACCGGTGTGAGGTAGTGGGTCAGCGGTTCGGAGACGCCGAAGAAGAGCAGGTCGATGCCGATGCCCGCGGAGAACAGCATGGCGGCCCAGGCCAGGTACGGGAAGTCGGGCTTCTCGTGGTCCTGACCCAGCTTGATGTCGCCGTACTTGGACATGCCCACGTACAGCGAGAAGATGCCGTAGGCGGCGACGATCAGCATGTAGTACCAGCCGAAGCGGTCGGATACCCAGGCCAGGGCGTGGCCGAGCACCCGTTCGCTGATGCCGGGAAAGGCCAGGGTGAAGCCGATCAGCGCGAGGGTGAGCAGCGCCGAGACCGTGAAGACGATGCGGTGGATGGTGGCGGGCGTGTCGGCCGTGCCGTTGATGACGGTCGTCGTGGCCGTGCTGCCGGTGTCCTGACCGGGCGGATGCTGCGGAGATGAGGAGTGCTGTTGCATGCCTTGTCCTCCCTCAGGCCCGGACGGGCTTGCCGCGCACCGGGGCGCCGTTGGCCTGGTAGTAGGGGGCATCGGACGGCGGCAGGGGATCGCGGCCACGGATCCGGTCGGCGATCTTCTCGGCGATCATGATGGTGGTGGCGTTGAGGTTGCCGGTGATGATGTTCGGCATGATCGAGGCATCCACCACGCGCAGCCCTTCCAGTCCGTGGACCCGTCCCTGGCCGTCCACCACGGCGTCGTTGCCTTCGCCCATGGCGCAGGTGCAGGAGGGGTGGTAGGCGGTCTCGGCATGCTGCCGGACGTAGGCGTCCAGCTCGGCGTCGCTCTGCAGGTCATCGGTGGGGGTGATGGCCTTGCCCCGGAAGCCATCCAGCGCCGGTTGGCGGAAGATGTCGCGGGTGATGCGGATGGCGGCGCGGAACTCTTCCCAGTCCTGCGGGTGGGACATGTAGTTGAAGAGGATGCTGGGGTGTTCCTGCGGGTTGGTGCTAGTGATGCGCACGCGGCCGCGGCTGGGTGAACGCATGGAGCCGACGTGGGCCTGGAAGCTGTGGGCCTTGGAGGCGTTGCGGCCGTCGTAGCGCACCGCGATGGGCAGGAAGTGGTACTGGATGTTGGGCCAGGTGAACTTTTCATCGCTGCGGATGAAGCCGCCAGCCTCGAAGTGGTTGGTGGCGCCCAGGCCGGTGCCCTTGAACATCCATTCGACGCCGATGGGGGGCTTGTTGTACCAGAGGTTGGCCGGTGCGATGGACACGGGCTGCAGGCACTCGTACTGCATGTAGAGTTCGAGGTGGTCCTGCAGGTTGTTGCCCACGCCCGGCAGGTCCAGGATCTCCTTCACGCCGGTTTCCTTGAGCCATTCGCCGGGGCCCACGCCCGAGCGCTGCAGGATCTGCGGCGAGGCAATGGCGCCCCCGCACAGGAGGATCTCGCGGCTGGCGTTGGCCGTCTGGAAGGCGCCGCCATCGATCTGGTAGCGCACGCCCACGGCACGGGTGCCCTCGAAGACGATGGTGTCGACCAGGGCGCGGGACTGGATGACGAGGCCGCTGCGCTCACGGGCCATGTCCAGGTAGCCGCGGGCCGTGGAGGCACGCCGGCCCTGACGGGTGACGAAACGGTCCATCGGGCCGAAGCCTTCCTGCTGGTAGCCGTTGAGGTCGTCGGTGCGCGGGTAGCCGGCCTGCACACCGGCCTCGATCATGGCCTCGAAGAGCGGGTTGGTGGCGGGTTTGGCCGTAGTCACTTCGATGGGGCCGTGGCCGCCGTGGTAGGCGTTGGGACCGATGTCCCGGCATTCGGCCTTGCGGAAGTAGGGCAGCACGTCGTGGTAGCGCCAGTCGGCCAGGCCGTCCTTCTTCGCCCAGTGGTCGAAGTCCAGGGCGTTGCCACGGATGTAGCACATGCCGTTGATCAGCGACGAGCCACCCAGGCCCTTGCCCCGGCCACAGTCCATGCGGCGGTTGTCCATATGGGGCTCGGGATCGGTCTTGTAGCCCCAGTTGTAGGTGGTGCCCTGCAGCGGCATGGCCAGTGCGGCCGGCATCTGGGTCCGGAAGTCCAGGCGGTAGTCGGGCAGGCCCGCTTCCAGCAGCAGGACGCGGACATTCGCATCTTCGGTCAGGCGGGCCGCCAGGACGTTGCCGGCCGAGCCGGCACCGATGATGATGTAGTCGTAAGTGGATTGAGCCATGAAAAGAGCGTGCTAAGTCGGAAGGAATAGGCCGCATGCAGGCACAGGGAGCGCCGTTTCATCGATGGCATGCGGGCGAGAGAACAAGTGTGTGCTTACTCTGAATTTTCTGGAGCAAGCGGGAGCCTGGCCTGCGGCAGGCGTCTGCGTCGCAGGCTGGCTGGAGATCGGCAGCGCGGACCTAGTTGAAGACCGACACGAAGTCGCCCAGTTCGACCTGGACCGACTTGGTCTGCGTGTAGTGCATCAGCGTCTGGAGGCCGTTCTCGCGGCCGATGCCGGACTGCTTGTAACCGCCCACCGGCATCTGGGCGGGGGATTCTCCCCAGGTGTTGAGCCAGCAGATGCCGGCTTCCAGCTGGCCGATGACGCGGTGGGCGCGTTTGAGGTCCGGCGTGACCAGGCCGGCAGCCAGGCCGTAGGGCGTGCGGTTGGCGCGCTCGATGACTTCGGCCTCAGTCTCGAAGGACAGGATGCTCATGACCGGCCCGAAGATCTCTTCCTGCACGATCTTCATGTCGTCACGGCAGTCGGTGAAGACGGTCGGGGCCACGAAGGCGCCCTGGGCCAGGGCGCCGGTCTCGATCCGGTGGCCACCACAGAGCAGGCGGGCGCCCTGTTCCTTGCCGGATTCGATGTAAGTGAGCACTTTCTTCATGTGCGGGAAACTGACCAGCGGACCGAAGTTCGTGCTGTCTTCCAGCGGGTGGCCGATCCGGATGCGGGCGACACGGGCCAGCACGGCCTCCTCGAAGCGCGCCTTGAGCGTGGCGTGGACGAAGACGCGGGTGCCGTTGGTGCAGACCTGGCCGCTGCTGTAGAAGTTGGCCATCATGGCGATGTCGGCCGCCAGATCGATGTCGGCGTCCTCGAAGACGATGAGCGGGGACTTGCCGCCCAGCTCCATGGTGACATCCTTGAGCGACGAGGCGGCGGCGCTGGCCATCACCTTCTTGCCGGTGGCCACGCCGCCGGTGAAGGAGATCTTGGCGATGTCGGGATGCTGGCTGAGCGCCTGGCCGACCCGCCAGTCGCCCTGCACCACGTTGAAGACGCCGGCCGGCAGCCCCGCTTCCAGGAAGATCTCGGCCAGATGGGGAGCCGACAGCGGCGTGACCTCGCTGGGCTTGAAGATCATGGCGTTGCCGGCGGCCAGCGCCGGCGCCGACTTCCACATGGCGATCTGGATGGGGTAGTTCCAGGCGCCGATGCCGGCCACGACGCCCAGCGGCTCCTGGCGCGTGTAGACGAAGCTGGTGGGGCGCAGCGGGATCTGACGGCCCTCGATGGCCACGGCCAGACCGGCGTAGTACTCGATCACGTCGGCGCCGGTGACGATGTCCACGGCCCGGGTCTCGGACAGGGGCTTGCCGGTGTCGCGGCTTTCCAGCTCGGCCAGCTCGTGGTTGGCATCACGCAGCAGTTCGACGGCGCGATTGAGGATGCGGGCCCGCTCGACCGGGGTGAGGGCAGCCCAGGCCTGCTGGCCCTGCCGGGCGCTGGCCACGGCGTCGTCGATGTCGGCGTCGGTGGCCGCCTGGACTTCAGCCAGCACCTCGCCCGTGGCGGGGTCGATGGTCTCGAAGCGTTCGGCATCGGCGCGTTCGGGAACGTAACGGCCATCGATGAAGGAAGTAAGCAGAGGCATGGCAATGTCTTGAAGAACGGTTCGGGTAACGGTAATTTGCCGGCAAACAATATCAATTGCAGACAACATGCTCTCATTGTCTTTGATTTGCCTTCATCGCGCAGGATTACCCCTTCATTGCCGTCGGTTGGTCGGGGTTTGCCCGGGGGTGATCGGCCTGAAAGGGGCTCTGTCCCTGACATGGCGGGAGGAGAAGGGCTGCGCGTCGTACAATGGCGGGTTTGCAGCGCCGCGGCACCGTGAGGGTGGCCGGGTGGTAGCCCGGATTGCCTGCCGTCGTGGCGGGTGCTCCAATCCGGGGTTTTCAGGTTTCAAGACGGGTCTCATCATGAATCTTTTGCGTTCGGTCCTGGCAGGTGTGTGTGTGGCGCTGGCGGCGTCGGGTGTCCAGGCTCGGTCCTGGGCGGACATCGAGAAGAGCGGCACGCTGATCGCGGCCACCGGCGGCGATCTCAAGCCCTTCAACTACTTCGAGGGCAAGCAGCTCACCGGCTTCGAGGTGGAGCTGACCGATGCCATCGCCAAGAAGCTGGGCCTGAAGGTGGAGTGGAAGGTGCTGAGCTTCGACTCGCTGCTGGCCGGCCTGCAGCGTGACCGCTGGGATCTGGCCATCTCGTCGCACGGCATCACCGAAGAGCGCGCCAAGGTGGTGGACTTCACCAACCCGCACTACTGTGGCGGCGCCACCATCGTCTCGAAGGACGGCAAGGTGGCCAAGGCGGCCGATCTGGCCGGCAAGACCGTGGCGGTGCAGACCGGCACCACCTATCTGGAGCGGCTGCGCAAGATGGATGGCATCGGCTCGGTGCGCAACTTCCCGCTGGACCGCGATGCGCGTGCAGCCACCGTCAGCGGCCGGGCCGACGCCTGGGTGACGGACAAGTTCGTGGCCATGGAGGCCATCAAGCTGGTGCCGGATTCGGGCCTGAAGCAGGGCGAGATCCTCTTCCCCGAGAGAATGGCCGGGGCCATGAGCAAGGGCAACACCGAGCTGGTCAAGGCCTTCAACAAGGGTCTGGCCGAGGTGATGGCCGACGGCACGTACGAGAAGCTGTCGAAGAAATACTTCGACCAGGACATCCGCTGCAAGGACTGAGCCTGTCCCCGGTACCAGGTCTCTGACTACACTCCCCCTCACCTTCTGCCGGTGTTCCCCCCATCATGATGTTCTTTCTTTCCCGGTGGCCAGCAGGCTGGTCCCGACAGAGCCGCTGTAGCCTGGCCATTGCGCTGGGTGTGGTCCTGTTGCTGCTGCTGATGTGCTTCATCGACATCCCGCTTTCCAGGATGCCGGAACCGATCGCCGAGAATGCGGAACTGTTTGCCGAAGGCAGCCGGATCACGGTCTATCTGACGCTGGTCTCCGGGGTGGCGGGCCTGGTGCTGGGGGTGCTGGGGGCACTGGGGCGGCTGTCGCGCATCCCGCCCATCCGCTGGATCGCTTCTTTCTACATCTGGGTCATCCGCGGCACGCCGCTGCTGGTGCAGGTGCTGTTTGTCTTTCTGGCCCTGCCCGAGCTGCTGCCCTGGCTCAAGCTGGATGACTTCACCTCGGCTTGCGTGGCGCTGGCCTTCAACGCCGGGGCCTACAACGCCGAGTCCATCCGTGCGGGCCTGCTGGCCGTGCCGCGCGGCCAGACCGAGGCGGCCCGCTCGCTGGGGTTGTCCAACTGGCACACCTTCTGGGACGTGATCTTCCCGCAGGCCTTCAAGATCGCCCTGCCGCCGCTGGTGAACAACTTCATCGCGCTGCTGAAGGATTCTTCGCTGGCCTATGCCATCGGTGTGGTGGAGCTGACCAACGTCGCCAACCGCATCCAGTCGTCCACCTTCCAGCCCATTCCGCCGCTGGTCACGGCAGCGGTCATCTACCTGCTGCTGACCACCGTGCTCACGCAGATTTCCACCGCCGTGGAACACCGGATGGACGTGGAGGGTCGCCAGAAATGAGCCAGGCAGACATGAACCAGGACAAGCGTGCCGGCAGCCCCCTGATCGAGGTGAGCCACGTCAGCAAGTGCTTTGGTGAGCATCAGGTGCTGACCGACGTGACGGCGGGTTTCAACGCCGGCGAGGTGGCCGTGATCGTGGGCGCTTCCGGCTCGGGCAAGAGCACCTTCCTGCGGATGCTGAACCGGCTGGAGCGTCATGATGCCGGCCGCATCGTCATCGACGGCATCGAGGTCGATGACGACCGCCAGCGGCTGGAAGCCCTGCGCAAGGAAGTGGGCATGGTGTTCCAGCAGTTCAACCTGTTCTCGCACTTGTCGGTGCTGGACAACCTCACGCTGGCACCGCGCCGCGTGCGCAAGCTCTCGCGCGAGGAGGCCCGTGAACGGGCCATGGCGCTGCTGACCCGCGTGGGCCTGGAAGATCATGCCCACAAGTACCCGCACGCGCTCTCGGGCGGTCAGCAGCAGCGTGTGGCTATTGCCCGGGCGCTGGCCATGCAGCCGCGCGTGATGCTCTTCGATGAGCCCACTTCGGCACTGGATCCGGAAATGGTGAAGGAAGTGCTGGACGTGATGCGCCAGCTGGCCGATTCCGGCATGACCATGCTGGTGGTGACGCACGAGATGGGCTTTGCCCGCGAGGTGGCCGACCGCGTGCTGTTCTTCGATGATGGCCGCATCGCCTTCGAGGCGCCGCCCACCGACTTCTTCGGCGGCCGGCACGACAACGCCCGCGTCAAGGCTTTCCTGAGTCGCGTGGCGCACTGACCTGACAGCCGCCGGGCTGTTCCGTTCAGAAGAGGGGTGGCTTTGGCGTGCAGCTTTTGATAGGATGTTTCATGTAACGGTTACATGAAACGCAGGAGGCCTGTCATGCACGTCAATGAGCGAGTCAGGAAGCACCGCGATGCCTTGAGACAGAGCGGGTTGCGCCCCTTGCAGATCTGGGTGCCCGATACACGTCGGGCGGGCTTCGAGGATGAGTACCGTCGAGAGGCGGCGCGACTGGCGCAGGCCGATCGTGATGATGCCAGCCTTGGGTCGATGATGGACGAAGCTCTGGCGGACGTGGACGGTTGGGAATGAAGCGCGGAGACTTCGTCACCATCGCTGTGCAGGGAGACTTCGGAAAGCCACGCCCCGCCTTGGTGATCCAGACCGATAGGGTGGGTGATGATTTTCCCAGCGTGACAGTGCTGCCCGTGACCAGTACGGTCGTGTCGGGACAGCTCATCCGCGTGACCGTGGCGCCATCGGCAGAGAATGGCCTTCAGAAGCTCTCGCAGGTCATGGTGGACAAGGCCATGACGGTCAAGCG
>CAUVLK010000009.1:0-20509 GCA_963552635.1 uncultured Lautropia sp.
TGGGCAGGATGCTGGTATAGAGACTGCCCGGCCCCAGCACCACCAGGTCGGCGTTCAGGATGGCCTCCACCACCTGGGGTGAGGCGTGGCGGGCGGGCCCGCCCTGCATGGTGGTCAGGGCCACCTGGCGGATGGGTTTGCGGCACAGCCCGATCCTCGATTCACCGCTGACGCAGCTGCCATCGGCGAAGGTGGCATGCAGCACCAGCGGCTCGGGCGCGGCCGGCAGGATCCGTCCCTTGACCTGCATCCAGGCCGACAGCAGCGCCAGCGCCTCGGAAATGGAGCCGCGCATCTCCTTCAGCGCGGCAATGAGCAGGTTGCCGATGGCATGCCCCGACAGGAAGGCGTCGTCGGTGTCGAAGCGATACTGGAACAGCTCCAGCATCAGCGGGTCCAGATCGGCCAGCGCGCAGATGCAGTTGCGGATGTCGCCCGGCGGCACCACGTCGATGTAGTCGCGGATGATGCCGCTGCTGCCGCCGTCGTCGGCCACCGTCACGATGGCCGAGATGTCCACGTCCAGCGTCTTCAGCCCGCGCAGGATCACCGGCAGGCCGGTTCCGCCGCCGATGACGGCGACACGGGGCTGGCCCGCGTCCGGGGCATGCCTGCCTTTCAGAGCACGCCCGCCTTCTTGTCGGAAGCGGCCTGTGCCGGCGTGTCGACACCCGCAGCCGCTGGCGTCATCGTGGGCCGGCCGCTGACCGGGCGACCCGCGGCTTCGTCCTCACGGTCGATGCGCCGCCAGATCCAGTTGGTCCAGCCGATGAAGGCCAGCAGTGCCGCCACGAAGGCGCCGAACAGCACCGGTTCGGACACGCCCAGCGCCCAGCCGGTCACGCCCACCAGGCCACAGCAGAAGGCCGCCACGTGGATGACGAACACCGCCTGGCCGGCCGTGCAGCCCAGCCGCTGCACCAGGTGGTGCAGGTGCTTCATGTCGGGCGTCATGGGAGTGACGCCCGCCAGGATGCGGCGGATGATGCAGGAAGCGGAGTCGGCCAGCGGCACCGCCACCACCCACAGGCACACCACCGGCTTGACGCTGGCAGCACCGTAGGCCGAAGTGACGTGAATGGCATACCAGGCCAGCGTGAAGCCCAGCAGCATGCTGCCGCTGTCACCCAGGAAGGCGGCGGCCTTGCGCCGGAAGGGGCTGCGCAGGTTGAACCACAGGAAGCCCGCAATGCCGCCCAGCAGTGCCGCGGCCAGAGGGATCATGCCGGCCGCGTAGGGCGCCGGCTCCACGCTCAGCATGGCGGCATGGCGCGAGGAGATCATCAGCGCCACCATGAACCAGAACAGGCTGATGAAGCCCAGACCGCCACACAGGCCGTCCGCGCCGTCGGTAAAGTTGACGGCATTGATGACCGCCACCGTACCGATGATGCTGACGGGGAACATGATCCACCAGGCCGACACCTCGCCGATGCCCAGCACGTCGCCCACCGAGGGCAGGATCTGGCCGCCCAGCGTCACGCCGGCCACCGCCGCACCCAGCTGCACCATGGCGCGATAGCGCGCCCGGATGGGGTTGCGATCATCGAGCATGGCCACCACGAAGAGCAGGATGCCCCCCACCCAGTAGCCCAGCGGGGCGCGTTGCCCGGCCGGCGCCGCCAGCTGCAGCAGGATGGCCACGGCCAGGATGGACCAGCCGCCGATGAGCGGGATCTCGCCCTTGTGGGCCTTGCGGAAGTTGGGCTTGTCCACCCAGCCGGTGCGGCGGGCCACCGGCTTGAGTGCCAGCATCAGGAACAGGGACAGCAACGCTCCGACCAGGAATGTCGTCCAGGGAAACGAGGCCAGGAAGGCCCCCAGGTCAAGATCAGGCATGGAAGGACACCGGAACGAAGTGCAACTGTGACAGGAATGAGGAGAACGCGCACGCGCAGAAGATACCCTGTTACCGTGCGTCGAACAATTTTACGCCATGCCCCGAAAATGGACATTCAGTGCGTGACACAGAAGATAAAGATTGTAGGCGAGCCCCGGCCAGGCCCGTGTTGTCCCGTAGGCCAGAGTACCCATCATTTTTGCATATTGCAGCACTTCTTACACCGTCGCGCCCTCGTTAACAGGGAGCCCCCTTAATATCAACGTTCTCGGGTGATTTCCTGCCTGTCAGCCTGGCGGGTGTTCAGCAATACTCGGACGCGTTCCCGCGTGTGCCGCACTGCGGCCCGGACTCCGCCCTGCCCGTATCGTGGTTTCACATCGCGCACGGCCCGGAGCCTCCATGCCCGTTGCATGCCGGTCCGTCACCCGCCGCATGCCATCGTTCCCTCATTCTTGCCAGGCACCCCGCCGGCCACGGCCGGTTCGTGCCACCTCCGCCATGGCGCGTCTGAAAACCAAGCTGCACAGTTTCTACCGCACCCACCAGTCCTCGCTCTACACCTTCGTCATGCTGGCGGCCGAGCGCGTGCTGCAGATGTTCATCGGCCTCTGGATTGCCAGTCACATCGCCCGCCGCTTCGACCACGCCACCTTCGCCAACTGGCAGATTGCCATGTCGCTGTGGCTGGTGTTCGGCACCATCGGCAGCATCTCGGGCGAGCGCGTGCTGCTGCCGCGCATCTGCGCCGAGCCGCCCGAGACCATGCCCCGGCTCTGGAACACCGCGCTGGCGGCCAAGCTCATCAGCGGCCTGCTCACGGCCGTGCCGCTGGTGTTGTGGTGCGCCACCATGCCCGACCCCACCATCCTGCAGCTGGCCATCCTGTGGGCCGTGCAGCTGGTCATCGGGCAGCCGGTGTCGCTGGCCATCCATGAATACTATGCCCGCGAGAACTTCCGATTCCCGCAGATCGCCCGCATCCTGGGCATGTTCTCGCGGCTGGGCGTCGTGATGATCGTCATGTGGGTCAACGGCCCCGTCACCTGGGTGGTCTGGGGCTGGATCGCCGAGATCGTCGTCATGAGCGCACTGCTGTGCCGCAACTGGCTCTCCGACGCGCGCATCCATCCAGGCCTCGTGGACTGGGGGCTCATGCGCGGCCTGTTTGCCCAGGGGGCCGCCCTGGCCGTGGCATCCAGTGCCTCGGTGGCGCTGTCGCGCATCGACCGGGTCACGCTGGGCAAGACCATGCCGGCCGACGTGCTGTCGCAGTATGCCGCCGCCATGACGCTGCTGGAAGCGGCCTTCGCCTTCGCCGCCATGCTGGC
This sequence comes from uncultured Lautropia sp., assembly GCA_963552635.1. Lineage (GTDB taxonomy): Bacteria > Pseudomonadota > Gammaproteobacteria > Burkholderiales > Burkholderiaceae_E > Lautropia. The sequence goes on from CAUVLK010000009.1 coordinate 3,172, forward strand.
CGTGGTGGTGGGCGCCAAGACGCTCTTCAAGCCCGGCCTCATCAACCGCAACCATCACATCGGCATCACCCTGTTTGCGGCCGGCATCGGCCTTGCACTCACGCTGATGCTCGACCTCATCGCCAACCCGCTCATGACGGGCATCTACGGCGACCGGTACGCCGAATCGGCCACCTACCTGCGCATCGCCGCCGGCCTGCTGCCGCTGGTCTTTGCCCAGGCCATCCTGCAGGCCCCGCTGCTCATCCGCGCCACCAAGACCTTCCACGTCACCAAGGCCGTCACTGCCTTCGGGCTGGGCGTGGTGGTGGCCAGCTGGGCCGCCCACCATGAGCACTACACCTGGATCAGCGCTGGCGCCTACATCGGCTATCTCACGCTCATCGTCTTCGATCTGAACGAACTGCGCCGCCGCGCGGCCGAGCTGTACGGCATCGGCAGGCCGCCGGCAACCGCCGACGCCCGTGAAGCCGAAGCCGTCGTCGTGACCGAAGCCGTGGCCGAGGCTGCCGATGCGCCCCAGTGACAACCCGCCCAGACCCATGCCTGCCTGAACCTGCGCCCCGCTGACCCCGCATAGGCCCGGACCGTCGCTCCGTCCAGCCGACGCGGACGCCGGGCCGCTTCCGGCCCCCACGCAACCCGAACCGAAGCCATGGCATCCACTGCTGCCACCCCCGACCTCATCGTCGCCCCCGGTCTGTCCCTGCGCACGCCGCAGCGCGTGCAGGGCTGGGCACCGTGGGCCTTCTGGCTGGTCCTGTACTTCTTTCTGACCTACTTCGAGACCCAGAGCGTGGGGGGCGTGAAGTATGCCGTGCTCTGGCGCAGCGCCGTCTTCCTGCCCGCCCTCTTCGTCATCTGGACCCACCCGCTGCCCATGGGGGCGCGGGCCATGGCCTCGCTCTTCTGGGCCTACCTGTTCTTCTGCTTCGGACCCATCTGGGGCATCGCGCTGGGCATCCCCGATGTCGCCTATTCGGTCAACCTGTCGGCCAACCGCATGTTCGTGCCCATCATGCTGATGGCGCTGATGGCCCTGCGCTGGTACTCCGTCGCCGACCTGGCCGTGCGGGTGTTCCCCCTCTTCCTGTGCCTCATCTCCATTCCGCTGCTGGCCGGCATCCTGCCACCGGTGGGCCTGCAGTGGTCGCTGGCCGCCGTCTCGGGCATCGATCTCACGGCCTACAACAGCGTCTTCCAGAACCAGCACTCGGCATCGCTGGCACACGCCATTGCCGGCATCAGCGCCTTCACGCTGGCCGCACGCTTTCCCGGCAAGCGCTCGTTCTTCTACCTGGCGCTGGCCATGGGATGCCTGGCCCTGTGCGTGCTCACCACGGCCCGCGCCGGCCTGCTGGGCATGATCCTCGGCCTCATCCTGGTGGCCTTCTTCACCCGCAAGATGAAACTGCTGGCCGCCCCGGTCGTCCTGGTCTTCGTGGCGCTGCTCGTCACCGCCATGATCAAGCCCGAGATGATCCAGATGGTGCAGAACCGGCTGACCGGCCAGACGCTCTATACCCACGGTCCCAGCGCCGACACCCTCACCAGCGGCCGTCTCACGCTGCAGGCCGACGCCCTGCGCGGCTGGTCCCAGAGCGAGCCACTGCAGCTCATCTTCGGCATAGGCCGCGAGGGCACCAAGAACAACAACCTGCGCCTGAACGGCAGCCACCTCATCGCCCACAGCGCCTTCATCGACGAACTCAGCGCCTACGGCATCGTCGGCTTCATGTCGCTGATGATCACCCTCTTCATGGCCTACCGGCTGGCCTGGCGAAACGCCCGACAGGGCTATCCGGCCGGGTTGGCCTGCCTGGTGGCGCTATGCGTCTTCGGCAGCCTTCAAGCCATGGACTACTCGTTCCAGAACATGATCATCGGCATGGTGCTGGTGCTGGAAACGCGTGCCGCCAGCATCAAGCAGAATCAATCCGCAAGAGCTTGAGCACACAAGGAAATAGCTCACACCGTTTATTCGGAACTTTCTTACAAACTAACAGTCTCCATCGGGTTTGAAAAAGTTTGTCTATGGGACAGCCTCTCAGGCCGATCCCTTACAAAGACAGCCATATTCACTTACAGACCCGCGGGAAGACACTTACATCTGGGGATGATCCGGCCGGGGCAAACATGAGAGATTGGGGCAATCCGAAAGTCCGGCGCCCGCTGCCAGGAAAGGCCTGAAAACGTCCCGCAAGCCGGTGCGTCCTCTGGCGGGACGCGAGGGGCGGTATCCGTCCAGGCCTTCCCAAGGGCGTTTCAGCTTCCGCCAGAGAAACCGATGCCCAGCAAACCCCGAACCACACGGCTGTTCCATCAGGACATCATCATCCAGCCCATGGAGCAGATCGCCGACCACTGTATCGACCTGGTCGAGAGATGCCGCAGCACGGGCCGTCGCCCCGCGCTGGTCTTTGCCATGAATCCCGAGAAGTCCATGCAATCGCATCGGGATCCCGCCATTCGCCAGCTGCTGCAGCAGTCCGACGTGCTCATCCCCGACGGCATTGGCACCTGCATCGGTGCCCGCGTCCTCAACGGCGTGCGCATCAGGCGCGTGCCGGGTTCGGAACTCATGCCCGAACTCTGTACCCGCGCCGAGCGCGAAGGCCTGTCCATCTACCTGTACGGCGCCTCGCCCGAATCCAACGCCGGCGCCCTTAAGACCATCCGCGCTACCTGGCCCCGCCTGCGCATTGCCGGTGCCAGCCACGGATTCATGCCGCCCGGCACCCTTGAAGACCTCTCGCACCTGTACAGCCCCGAAAGCGCCGACACCGTGGCCGCCCGCATTGCGGCGGCCCGCCCCGACATCGTGTTCGTGGGCCTGGGCAGCCCGCGCCAGGAGCGCTGGATGGCCGACATCGGCACCCACCTGCCGGTGGGCCTCTTCCAGGGCGTGGGCGGCACCATCGACGTGCTCTCCGGCGTGGCCAGACGCGCCCCGCCCTTCTGGCGAAACCTGGGCCTGGAATGGTTCTACCGCCTCCTCGAGAACCCCAAGCGGTGGCGCCGCCAGCTGGCGCTGCCCCGCTACCTGAGCCTGGTGATGCGCCTGAAGCTGGCACCGTCACAGCGCAATGACGACAGCGGCGGTCCCGGCAACGTGCGTGCGACATCCACCCTCACCGGTGGCCATGGAAACACCCATTCGCCCTCCACCCTCACCGGCTGACGCCCGTCCTGACCCCGGCAGGCTGCCCATGTGTCCCGGACCCTGGCCCTGCCGGATGCCCATCCACCACCGCCACACGCTCACGCTTCCGTCCCCTCTCTGTCCGACATGACCCCCATCGACATCACCCTGGTTGCCGGCGCCCGGCCCAACTTCATGAAGATCGCCCCGCTCATCCGTGCATTCGGCAAGCGGGCCGGGCAGGTGCGCCATCGCCTGGTCGACACCGGCCAGCACAGCGACCCGGGCATGAACCGCATCTTCTTCGAGGAACTGGGCATCCCCGAACCCGACACCCGCCTCGAAGCCGGCGGCAGCACCCAGGCCGAGGTCACCGCTCGGGTCATGGTGGCCATGGAGCGCGAACTCACCGAGCATCCCGCCCACGGCGTGCTGGTGGTGGGCGATGTCAACTCCACGCTGGCCGCCGCCATCACGGCCAAGAAGCTGCAGCGCGTGCTCATCCACGTCGAGGCCGGCCTGCGCAGCGGCGACCGCGGCATGCCCGAAGAAATCAACCGGCTGGCCACCGACGCCATCACCGACCTGTTCTTCGTCACCGAGCCCTCCGGCCACGAGGCCCTGCTGCGCGAGGGTCACCCCGCCGACCGCATCCACTTCGTCGGCAACGTGATGATCGACAACCTCTTCCACCAGATCCAGCGGCTGGAGGCCAACCCTGCCAGCGGCGGCCGGGGTGCCGCGCTGCGCGCCGAACTGGGCAGCACGCCCTATGGCGTCGTCACGCTGCACCGCCCCTCCAACGTCGACCATCCCGAACAGCTCGCCGGCATGGTGGACGTGCTGCGCACGCTGGCCCAGGACCTCCCGCTGGTCTTCCCGGTCCACCCGCGCACCCGCGCCAGCCTGGAAAGACACCACATCGAACTCGGCCCGGACATCCGCACCACGCCGCCGCTGTCCTACATGGAATTCCTCAGCCTCTGGAAGGATGCGCAGATCATCCTCACCGACAGTGGTGGCCTGCAGGAGGAATCCAGCGCCGTGGGTGTGCGCTGCGTCACCCTGCGCGACAGCACCGAACGCCCCGTCACCATCACCGACGGAACCAATGTTCTGGCCGGAACCAACCCCGCCCGCATCCTGGAGGTGGCTCGTGCTGCCCTTGCGCAGCCGGCCTCTGGCAAGCGTCCGCTGCTGTGGGATGGACGCGCAGCCGAACGCATCCTTGATGTGATCGTCGACTCTCCCCTGTTTGCCCAATGAGATGAACCCGTCGGACACCCAGCCTGCCGTGCCCGTCAATGCCACCGCACCTCATGCAGGCACAGCCGCACCTCGACAACAGCGTCCGCCCTTCGTCCGGCCGGTGCGCATCGGACGTGACGCCGGCGCACTGGCCGGCATCTATCAGCCCGTTGCCGGGCCCCGGCCCGAGACCGGCGTACTCATCTGCAACCCCTTCGGCCAGGAAGCCATCCGCGCCCAGCGCTCGCTGCGCGTGGTGTCCGAACGGCTGTCCCGGCAGGGTGTGCCCTCGCTGCGCTTCGACTACTTCGGCACCGGAGACTCCCCCGGCGAGGACGGCAGCGGCCATCTCACCCGCTGGCGGCAGGACATCCTGCTGGCCGATGTCCACCTGCGCCAGCTCAGCGGCTGCCGAACCACCATCTGGATGGGACTGCGTCTGGGCGCCACCCTGGCCCTGCAGGCTGCCGAACTCATCGGTGACCTGCCCCAGCCTCGCCGCATCATCCTGTGGGAACCCGTCCTGGACGGCAAACAGTACCTGGAACATCTGGCCCGGATGAACGAGTTCTGGACCCGCCAGCGCAACGTCACCAGCGAAACCCTGGGCTTTGCCCTCACCACCCGCATCCGCCGGCACCTTGAGGCCATCCGGCCGGACGGCCTTCCCCTGCCGGCCGGCAGCGCACTGGACCTGCTGGGCACCAAGGCCCTGCCGGGTCGCAGCGCCTTCATCGGCCACTGCCGCAAACACGACGCACCACTCGACGACATCCTGCTCGAGAGCACCGTCGAATGGACCTCCAACACCGCTCTGGACAGCCAGTGGGTGCCCGACGAAGCCATCGCCGTCCTGCTGGAGATCTGCACACGGCCCGCCGACACCCCGGCCAAAGAAAGCCCTCCCGCGACCCCGCCTCAGGCGCAGTAGTCCCCAACACGGAGAGACCGGCATGGACGCCTCAGCCATTCCCTATCGTGAAGAAACCCTCTGCTTCGGGCCCGAAGCGCGCCTGATCGGCACCATCACCCAGCCCGCCGACAGGGCGGCCCGGCCCGGCAGCCAGCCCGGCCTCATCCTGCTCAACGCCGGCATGCTGCCGCGCGTGGGGCCCCATCGGCTCAACGTCGAGCTGGCGCGCACCGCGGCCGTCCAGGGGCTCACCGCCATCCGATTCGACCTGCCTGGCCTGGGTGACAGCGGCTTCACCAACAGCCGTCTCTCGCACGAGGAACAGACCCGCGCTGCCATCGAGGACGCCATGGCGCTGCTGGCCGGCACGCCCTTTGCGCCCGACCGCTTCCTCATTGCCGGCCTGTGCTCCGGCGCAGACGCGGGCTTCCAGATGGCCCAGAAAGATCCGCGCATCGTCGGGCTCTTCATGATGGAGCCCTACTACTTCCCCAACCGCTTCTCGGGCATGTTCCGCACCCTGCGCCGGCTGCGCGAATACGGCCTGCGCCGTGCCGTGATCCGCATTGCCCAGAAACTGGGCATTGCGGGCGCGCCGCACGCCTCCAACGAATCCTGTGTCATTCCCCTGTCGGCCCCCGAGGAAAGCGTGCGCCAGGCCCCCTCTCCCGCACGCTTTGCGCACGACCTTGATGTCCTGCTCAAGCGCGGCGTCGACATCCGGCTTGTCTACGCCAACACGCTGATGGGCCGCTACGACCTGCGCCACCATCACCGCCACATCTTCAGCCACCTGGGCCAGCCGGCGCACTTCGCCGTCGAGATGGTGCCCCACACCGACCACGTCTTCACCCGCATCGAGGCCCGTCGGCACCTCATCCGCGGCATGGCCGCCTGGCTTCAGCACTTCCAGGCCCAGCCCCCGGCCCCTGAAGCGGAACCAAGCGCGGCCTGACGGGGTCTCAGTTCGCGTACATGCGCTGCGGGATGACGCCCTGCGGCGCAGCCGCCTGCGTGGCCTGTTGTGGCTGCGCCAGCGGCAGCTCCTCGCCCGGCTCGGCCACCCGTTCAGCCAGAATGCGCGCCGGGTTTTCTTCCGTCAGCCGGTAGGCAATGCCCATGCCGAAATGCTGCGACAGATAGCGGCGTGCCTCGCCCATGCGCGGCGGCCGATGCGCCAGATTGTGCGCATCGCTGGCCACCACATGCGCCAGCCCGCGCGTCAGCAGCGTGTGCGCCGTCTGCCCCGCCGCACGCCCGAAGGCGCCGACCACCGAGGCCGCCGTCAGCTGCAGCATGCAGCCCATGTCCACGAAGGGCTTGATGATGTCCGGGTTGCGCATCACCGCCTTGTTGCGCTCGGGGTGGGCAATGAGCCAGTGCACCCCCTGATCGGCAAACATCCGGCAGGCCACGTCCGAACCATGCGGAATGGCCCCGTCCGGAAACTCCAGCAGCATCATCTTCTTGCCATTGAGCCCGCCGATCATGGGCAGCTCGCCTCGGGCGAACATGTCGAACACGTCCGGATGCAGGTGAACCTCGCCGCCCAGCCGCACATCCAGCGGAATGCCGGCCTCCCACAGCGCCTGCCGGTACTCGGCAAACACGGGCAGCAGCGACGAGCGCTGGTTGTCGAACACGCCGGGGTAGACATGAGGCGTCAGCACCGACGTATGGATGCCGTTGGCCACGGCCGCACGCGCCAGCTCCAGCGCGTCCTCCATCGTCCGTGACCCGTCATCCACGCCCGGCAGCAAATGGCAATGCAGATCGATCATCATCCCGTCCTCAGTTCGTGCCGGCCTGGGGCCGACAGCCTTCCCGGCCTGCGCCGGCCCAAACCCGATGCCGTGCCCCGTGCCTGGCCCGGTTGCAACACCGGACCCCGACACTGTACCCGGCCCAAAGAACGAAACCGGCCAGATGGCCGGTTCCTCATGCGTTCAGGCGGCCGGGCCCAGAGCGCCCGGCCCGGCCATGTCGGGGCAGTGCTCAGACCGAGCCCACGGCGTCCTGCCTGAATTCATCGATGGCCACCTCGCGACCCTCCCAGGCCGACCGATAGCCTGCCGACAGCAGCGCCAGCGAGCGCAGACCCTGCGAACCGTCGGTATCCGGCGTGGCGCGTCCGCGCAGCACCTCGATGACGTTGTGATAGTACAACGGATGGCCGAAACCATACACCGAAGCCGTCTCGTAGTTCGAATTGAGGATCTGCTCGTCCTCGGGACGCTTGTCCTCGAACTCCCAGTGCTCGATCTTGTTGACGGCCACGCCGCCCACCTTCACGGTGCCCTTCTCGCCCAGCACCACAATGCTGCCTTCCATGTTCTTCGGATAGGTGAGCATGGTGACGTTGATGCTGCCCAGCGCGCCGTTCTTCCAGCGCACGCTCATCACGCCGGTGTCTTCGGCCTCGATGTCACGTGCCAGCGTGGCGGTGTAGGCATGCACCCGGTCGACGGGGCCGATCATCCAATCCAGCAGGTCCACGTAGTGGCTGGCCTGGTTCATGAAGGCACCACCGTCCAGCGCCCAGGTGCCGCGCCAGGGGGCAGCGTCATAGTACGACTGCGGCCGCGTCCAGAAGACGTTGATCACCGCCATGTAGATCTTGCCGAAACGGCCCTGACGGATGGCCTTGCGCAGCGCCTGCAGCGTGGCGTTCTTGCGGTTCTGCTTCACCACGAACAGGTACACCCCGGCCTTCTGGCAGGCGGCATACATGGCCAGGCCGTCCTTCCAGCGGGTGGCCATGGGCTTTTCGCTGATGACATGGCGCCCGCTGCGCGCCACCTCGATGGCCTGCTCCGAGTGCAGGCCCGACGGGGTGGTCAGCACCACGATGTCGGCCGTGGTTTCCTTCAGCATGTCGGTCAGCGAGGCATGACCCCGGGCGCCGGTACGCGCCACCGCCTTCTGCAGGGCTTCCGGATCGATGTCACAGACATCCACCAGTTCTGCCTGATCGGCGTGTTTTTCCAGCGCATCGAAGTGATTGGCCGAGATGCGGCCACAGCCCACCAGCGCGAAGCGGATCTTGCGGCTGTCTGGGACTTTTACGGTATTTGAGACCAAGGGTAAGACTCCTTCACGAACACTCGGCGTTGTGCTGCGAACATCGACGCTCGTCAGCCATTGCTCGCGGGTTGCTGCCAATGATTCCGGACAGGCCCGGCAGGCCGTGCAGCGTCCTGCCGCACCTTGCGCCGGGTCCCTCCGTCGGAAACCATCCGCTCAACATCGCGGGAAAACCAAGCATAGCCAGTTCGCGTCATGCCAGGGACCAAGAAACGCACAGATCACCCAACAGCCAGGGTGATGAGCATCACACCATAGTCAGCCACTAACGAAAACACCATGCAATAGCTTCAAACAGCAATCCGTTGCCGCGGAACCCCTACATGATGATGCACGCTGCCTCCACGTGGCCATGTGTCGTCAGGTTACATAGGTTCTTTCAAAAGCGCCAACCATCCGCATGTTTCGGTTACACATACGTTTCAAATAGTGGCGATGGCCAAGAAAACGACAGAAAATTTTCCACTTCGGCCGCCCGCACCCCCGAAATGACCACCCAGCGGGCTTCGCTTTCCGGAACACACCGGACCGCTGCGCGTGACCCATGTCACGGTCAGGCTGTATAACCCCGCTGACAAAGCCGATCTCCAACAGACTTTTGTCAATGACGGCATAATTCCATGTTGGCAGAAACAGGGGCTTGCGCCTATGCTGCCCATCTACCGGGCCAGCCCTCGTGGCCGGCGCCCGCCTGTCGGGGGCTCTGCCTGCCCCGCGCAGGCATCCGGAAGAGCCCCGCCACGGACCTCACGTCCCCCCGGTGCCCCTGCCAACCCCCAGACAACAGCCCGCAGCCCGCTTGCAGCGGCCTGCCTCCGATATCCATCGAACCGCGGCAACCTTACATCATGAACATGTCCAATCCGTTTCCCGTTGACGACGACCTGCCCATGGCCGATCCGGTCGGGGTCGCACAACGGCCCGGAATCGCACTCGTCCGCAGCGCGGCGCCTACCTTCGGCACCTACCTGAGCATCGTCCGGGAACGCAAGTGGCTGGTGCTCGGCACCGCGGCCGTCGTCACGGTGCTGGCCACCGTGGCCGTCAACCTGATGACGCCCATCTATCAGGCCAGCGCCACCATCCTCATCGAGAACAACAAGCGCAGCGTGGTGCCGCTGGAAGAGATCTATGGCGTGCCCGCCGGCAGCCGCGAGTTCTTCCAGACGCAGGCCGAGTTCATGCGCTCGCGCGAGGTGGGCATCCGCGTCATCAAGGCGCTGGGCCTTGAGAACAACCCCTACTTCAATCCCGAGCTCACCCCCGAAGGCAAGGAACAGGCCGCCGAGGGCAACGTGAAGGAACTGTCCCAGGAAGCCCTGGAAGAGCAGGTCCTCATGCGCTACAAGGCCGGCCTGGACATCTCGCCCATCAAGAACAGCCAGCTGGTCGAGATCCGCTTCGAGTCCCCCGATCCGGTGCTGGCCGCCAAGATCGCCAACCAGACGGCCGAGTCCTACATCACGGCCGACCTGGACGCGCGCTTCGACATGCAGCAGACCGCCAGCCGCTGGCTGAACGACCGTCTGAACCAGCTGCGCACCGACCTGGAAAACGCCGAAGCCAACCTGCAGGCCTATCGTGAAGAGATCGGCCTGGTGGCCACGCCCACGTCGGCCCTGGGCGGCAACGAGCGTCAGCTCGACAACTCCTCCGACCGCCTGATCGCGGCCCGCGTCGAGCGCCAGCGCCTCGAACAGGTCTATCACCAGGTCCAGCGCGGTTCCCGCAACCGCTACGAGGTGCCCGAGGTCTTCAACAACCCGGCCGTGGTGGCCGCCCGTGCAGCAGAAGCCAACGCCGAGAAGCGCATGGCCGAGGTGGCCGGCTCCATGGGTGCCTCGCACCCGGCCTACAAGCAGGCCCAGAGCGAGCTGGAGCTGGCCCGCCCCAACCAGCGCAAGCAGTCCGAGGCCGTCATCTCCAGCATCTCCAAGGCCTATGAAGTGGCCCGCGAGACCGAACGTGCGCTGGAACAGGAAGTGGCTTCCTCCAAGGGCAACATCCAGGAGATCAACCGCAAGGAAGGCAAGCTGAACGTGCTGCAGCGTGAAGTGGCCACGAACCAGCAGATCTACCAGACCTTCCTGGCCAAGGTGAAGGAAACCGACGCCACGGCCGACTTCCAGAATCCGATCGCCCGCGTGGTCGACCCGGCCGTGCCGCCGCTGCTGGCCGCCAAGCCGCCCAAGCCGCAGCTCATCCTGCTGGCCGCGCTCATCGGCACGCTGCTGGGCGCCATGCTGGCCATCAGCCGCGAGCAGAAGAACGCCGTCATCCGCTCCAGCGACGAAGTCCAGGAAAAACTGGGCGTCCCGCTGCTGGTGGCCGTGCCCAAGCTGACCGGCGACGAGGCCAAGCAGCTGCCCATGCTGCAGCACCTGCAGCCCCAGTCGCTGTTCTCCGAGTCGGTGCGCTCTGCCCTCACCGGCGTGCGCCTGTCCCTCATGAACGTCGAGCGGCCGGTGGTGGCCTTCACCTCCACCCTGCCGGGCGAGGGCAAGTCCACGATGGCAGCCAGCTTCGCCATCGAGCAGGGCCGCACCAAGCGCACGCTGCTGATCGACTGCGACATGCGCAAGCCCGCCGTGCGCCGCATGCTCAACATCCCCGAGAACACCAAGGGCCTGAGCGACCTGTTCCATGGCGAGCCCATCGAGAACTGCGTGCTGCCGCTCAACGACCTGGACATCTCGGTGCTGGTGGCCGGCACCCGGGCCCGCAATGCGCATGACCTGGTCATGAGCCCGCGCTTCACCGACGTGCTGGAGCAGCTGAAGGAGCACTTCGAGCTGATCGTCATCGACACCCCGCCGCTGGAAATGGTGTCCGACGCGCTGCCCATCGGGGCCAACGCCACGGGCCTCATCTACGTGGTCAAGGCCAACTCCACGCTCATCCCCATGGCACGCCGTGGTCTGGAGCGCATCGCTGCCGCCAACGTCCGCATTCTCGGCGTCATCCTCAACAACCACGACTTCGAGAGGGCCGGCCGCTACTACGGCGAGTACAACACCTACGGAGAGACCTACGGCCAGGGCTTCTACGGCGAAGGCCACCAGGGCTGATCCTTCGGCCCGCACGGGCAGTGACCTTCCCGGAAGGTCGCTGCCCGACACCCGGCGCGCATGGCAGCAAGCCGCATCACGCTGCCATGCGTCCCATGAAAAGCGCCCCGCAAGGGGCGTTTTTCATGGGACGACACATACGCAACCCAACATTTCAAGATCGTCATTTCGGGTAACAGATCTTATACATCGTGTCGTTACCCCTCCACATCCGTACGGTATGCTTTCATAGTAAAAGAACCGACACATCTTTCTCTCCCGGTTCCCCTGGCGTCGCTTCACGCCAATCCGTGCCGCATGCCCTCTGCACGGACCGCCAGGCCGGAGAGACCGCGTTTCCCATGCCCAGAATTGCGCTGCTGACCCGTTACGACACTCAGGGAGCTTCCTCCCGCGTCAGGACCCTTCAGTACCTGCCCGTGCTGCATCAGGCCGGCATCGAGACCGAACACTTCCCGCTGTTCGACAACGACTACCTGAAACGCATGTATGGCGGGCAGAGCATCAATCTGAAACGCCTGCAGCTGCTGGCCCGGCGCATCCTGAAGATGCCCTCCATCACCGGCAGCAGGCGCTTCGACCTGCTCTGGATCGAGAAGGAGCTGCTGCCCTACCTGCCCTTCGGGCTGGAAAAATGGCTTCTGGACAATGGCGTGCCCTACGTGCTGGACTTCGATGACGCCATCTTCCACAACTACGACCAGTCCGGAAATCCCTTGGTGCGGCGCCTGCTGGGCCACAAGATCGACCGCCTGATGGCGGGTGCCCGCCTCGTCATGTGCGGCAACGGCTATCTGGCCGCACGCGCCCGCAATGCCGGGGCCCCCTGGGTCGAGATCCTGCCCAGCACCATCGACTTCGAGAAGTACCGCACCCTGCCGGCACCACAGCAACCGGTCATCTCGGCCGACCATCCACTACGCATCGTCTGGATCGGCTCGCCCTCCACCTCCAAGTATCTGGAAATCATCCGCCCGGTGCTGGAGCAGCTCACCAGCCGCTACCCGCTGGAGCTGCGCGTCATCGGCGCCGAGGCACGGCAGTGGCCCGGCGTGCAGAGCGTGCACATCCCCTGGGCCAGCGACACCGAGGCCCGGGAACTCAACCAGTCCCATCTGGGCATCATGCCGCTGGAAGACACGCCCTGGGAACAGGGCAAGTGCGGCTTCAAGCTCATCCAGTACATGGCGGCCGGCCTGCCGGTCATCGGCAGTCGGGTCGGCATGAACATCGACATCGTGCAGTCCGGCGTCCACGGCTTTCTGGTCAGCGGCCCCGAGGAATGGACGCAGTCCATCGAGACACTGGCCGCCTCACCGGAGCTGCGTTCGCGGATGGGTGCCGCAGGTCGCAAGGCCGCCGAGAGCACCTACAGCATCGCCGCCGTGGGTCCGCAGCTGGTGCAGCTGCTCAAGCAGGCCGCCGGCCCTGCCGCCGCGCGCACCGCCTGACCCGCCGGCCGCCTACGACAGACAAGCATGTACCGATCCAAGATCCTGTGGTCGCTCGCCGGCCTCTTCTCCACGCCGCTTGCGGCCTTCTTCTTCATTCCGCTGCTGCTCTCGCGCATCGACAACGAGCGCTTCGGGATGATCGCCCTGGCCTGGACGCTGCTCAGCTACGCCTCGGCCCTGGACCTCGGCATCGGCCGCGCCACCACCCAGTACGTGTCCGCCCTGCGCGGCAAGGGAGACCTGGCCCAGATCCCGCCGGCCATCGACGTGGCCTGGCGCCTGTCCATCACCTATAGCGCCATCGGCGTGGCGCTCTTCCTGGTGGCGGTGGGCTTCGACGTGGAAAGCCTCATCACCTACCGCAACATCGGCGCACAGGAACTGAAGATCGCCACCATCATCCTCATCTTCACGCTGCCGGTGCAGGTGCTCAGCGCGCTCTATCGCGGCATCATCGAAGCCTTCGAGGACTTCCGCGTCCCCAGCATCGTGCGCATGTACCTGGGCGTGGCCAATTTCGTGGCGCCCATGCTGGTGTCGCTCTTCAGCCAGTCGCTGGTGCCGCTGGTGGCCTCCATCCTGATCAGCCGCGCCGCCGGGCTGTTCATGCTGTATTTCAACGTGCGCAAGAAGATGCACGCCCTGCGGACCCGCCTGGGCAGCCAGGCCGTCCAGGCCAGCACGCCAGCGCAGCGACGCAGCATCCGCGTGCAGCTCAACCGCTTCGGCAAATGGATGACGGTCAGCAACATCGCCCATCCGCTGCTGATGCAGTCCGACCGCTTCATCATCGCCTCGGCCATCTCGGCGGCGGCCGTCACCGCCTACTACATCCCCAACGAGATCATCCTGCAGAGCACCATGATCGCCTCGGCCATCACCAACGTGATGTTCCCGATGCTCACCGCGCGCCTGCAGCATGACGCCGGCGAAGGCCATCGCATCTTCGTCATGTGGCGTAACCGGCTGCTGCTCATCTCGGCCGCCATGTACATCGTGCTGTGCCTGGCCTTCCCCACCATCCTGCAGTTCTGGATGGGCGACAAGGTGGGGCCGGAGTCCGCCACGCTGGGCCGCATCATCTGCCTGGGCGCCTTCTTCTACACCGTCTCGGTCATCTACACGTCGTACCTGCACGCCCAGAGCCGGGTGCGCGCCTGCGCCACCATCCAGCTCATCGAGCTGGCCGTCTACATCCCGGCCCTGTACCTGTCGGCCCGCTTCTTCGGCCTGCAGGGCGCCGCCATCTGCTGGGTGGCACGCGCCATCTTCGATGCCGTGGCGCTGGCCTGGGTCTCGCGCCGGCCGAGCGCCACACCGGCCCCTGCCGCGACCTGATGCCGCACGCCGGGGCGCGTCGCCCCGGCCCCCCCTGGGGTCGTTCAGATCCCTTCGATCTGCGGGACGATGGCGCGATCCACCAGCTCGCTGAAGTGCTTGCCCCCCCGGGGCAGCACCAGCTGGTCGCGGCGCGGCACCGGCGCAAACTCGTTGCCCACCAGCTTGATCTGCCGCAGCGACCCCACCTGGCTTTCCGACAGCTCCAGCAGCGGCCCCCGGCCTGTCCATTGCACCTGATTGCCGGACAGCTCGCACATCAGCAGCGGATACTGTCCCCGGTCGTCGCCCACCTGGGCCAGCACGTACACCGGCACGTTCATCGACGTGGCCCGGATCTCGTTACCCACAATGCGCACACCGTACATGCCACGATTGGTGAAATGGTCATCGGCCCCGCGCAATCCATAGCCCCGGTGGCTCTTGCGCCGCAGCTTGCTATTGAAGGCCGATTCCACCGCAATGTAGCCACGGGCTGCCGGCCCGACCAGCCGGTTGCCCCAGAAGGAATTCTCGTTGGCCACCACCGCACAATAGATCATGTACTTGGGCAGCCCCTCGCTGCCCACTTCCACATCGTTCATGTAGAAGTCGTTCTTCGACGCCCCCACATAGGCCTGCAGCAGCCCCTCGCCCCGCGCCCGGTTGTTGCGGATGCGGTTGTAGCTGACCGTGTTGAACGATGAGCCGTAGGCCAGGTGGATGGACGAGGACAGCGAATCCGTCAGCTCGTTGCCGGTGATGACGTTGTAGTGGGACTGGTGCTGGATCGACATGCAGCGGATCTGGCCCTGCAGCTTGTTGTCCTGCACCAGGCTGCGCCGCACGCCCAGGAACGAAATGCCATAGTAGGCACCGCTGATCTGGTTGCCCTCCAGCAGATTGTCGTGCGCCGGCACCGGCACGTCCGGCAGCACGAAGCGCCGCAGCCAGCTCTCGCGCGGGGAACTGTCACCCGCCGGCAGCAGCCGCTCTGCCTCGATCTCGATGCCGAAGCAGTCGCGGTCGGGCAGAGGCTCCACCTCGATGACGTTGTTGCGGAACACGTTGTAGGCCACGGCACGCGAGCTGTTGACGCCGTTGCTCATGCCCCGAACATAGATGCCGTGCCCCACCTGCACGTGGCGGATCTGGTTGTCCACCACGTGCACGCCCTGGGTGTCGATCAGGTAGATGGCGGCCGCCTGGTCCGGGTAGGTCACCTGGCACTCGATGGACAGGCCGGACACCAGGAAAGGATTCTTGATCGGGTCCCGCTCGGCCAGCTCCCGCACCAGAAAGCCCGCCCGTTTCGAGCTGCTCTGCAAGCGGATGAGGTTGCCATTCTCGCCCTTGACGCCCGCCATGGCGCCCGAGAAGCTCACCTGGTCGGTAATGACGTATTCACCGGCCGGAAAGACCAGCCAGATGCCCTGCCGTGCGGCCGCCTGGGCGGCGCGGATCACCGCCAGCGTGTCGTCATCGCGCCCGTTCGCCCGTGCGCCGTACTCCATCGGCGTGATGACCCGATCCGTGCGCCCGGGCCCCGTGGGTGTGGCGGCCCGCAGCTGCTGGGCCATCAGGAACGTGGCGGCACCGGCCCCCAGCGTCTTCAGAAACTCCCTTCTCATTTTTCCTCCGAGGTTCGCGGTGACCGATCTCCCCACTCATCGAGCAACGGCCCACCCGCCAGATCGGTCGACCTTCCCCGGAGTCCGGGCGCCCTGCAAGGTTACAGGAACGCCCGCGCAGGGCTGCCGTGCCGGATCATGCCGGGCACGGCGCCTGCAGCAAGGCCCTCAGCGCAGCCGCCCCGGGTTGCCCCGCACGGGGCGCTGGCCCATGGCCCGCTGACCGGCGGGCCGTTGGCCGGCCGGGTAGGCCTGGCCCGCCGGACGCTGTCCGGCCGGGTATTGCTGCACCGGTCGCTGGCCCGCGGGATATTGCTGCATCGGGCGCTGCCCCGCCGGGTACTGCTGCTTCGCACGCTGGCCCACCGGATACTGCTGCATCCCGCGCTGGCCGGCGGGGTACTGCGGCATCGCGCGCTGACCCGCGCCCGCGCCCTGCCGTGCCGCCGTGGCACCCGGCATGACGGGGGCCGGCATCGGGCCGCGCACCACGCGCGAGCCACGGCGCCGAACACGTGCGTCAAACATCGACGTACCCGGATGGCGCACCAGGAAGATCGTCACCGGAAGTACATACATCCAGTGGAAAGTGTAGGCCTCAATGTACGGGTTTGTGGCTGCAGCTATAAACGCACTGGCACAACCTGCAAACAGAAAGACATCGAAATTGGTCAGCCGCTTGTGCTTCCAGGTCTCGAAAACGCCCCAGCCATAGCGGATGAACGGCCAGGCATAGACAAGCGCCCCCGCAAAACCGACGCGATAGATGGTTGCCAACAACACGATCTCATAACGCCAGGGATACATCTCGCTACGGATGTAATTGACCCCGATGCCGTGACCGGCGCCGATGCCGAAGGTGGAGATGATGCCATCGAACAGCGCATCGGCCTGGTTGGTACGCTCGGAACCGCCACCGCCGGACAGCTCTTCCCAGAAGCCGCCGATGATGTAGAGCACGTCCACCTCGGTGAAGCTGCTGAGCAGGATGATGAAGACGATGCCCGCCAGCACGGCAATGCCCACCTGCTTGCCCAGCGCCCAGGCGATGGTGCCGGCGCGCTGACCGTGGATGCCCGGACGCAGCAGCGCCCCCAGCACCAGCCCCACGGGCACCGACAGCATGAGGGCCGAACGGCCGGACGTGACCGCCACCACCACCAGAATGCCCAGCGTGATCAGCAGCTTGGTGCCCATCTCGCCGACGGCCAGCATGGCAAACATGGCGCTGGACATGAAGAGCAGCGTGCCATAGACGTGCATCGTGGCGCCCGAATAGCCGTCAACCAGGTTGACGTTGGCGTTCTCGGGCTCGATGAAGAAGCTCACCGCCTCGGGGCCGCCGTTCAGGAACAGGTAGAAGAACAGGGCCACGCTGGCCGCGCCGAAGATGGCGTTGTTCTCCATCATCCTCTCGAGCGAGTCGCTCTCGAAGGTGGCCAGCACGCCGCCGGCCACCAGGATCCAGAGCGCGGGCGAGA
>CAUVLK010000010.1:0-19980 GCA_963552635.1 uncultured Lautropia sp.
CAAGGTCAACGGCGTGTCCAAGCTGCACATCCAGCTGCTGGTTGACACGATCTTCTCGGACTTCGCCAAGCTGTTCCCGGGCCGCTTCATCAACATCACCAACGGCATCACGCCGCGCCGCTGGCTGGCCAACGCCAACCGGCCGCTGTCGGCCCTCATCGACAAGTCGATCGGCACCGGCTGGCGCAAGGACCTCGGCGAGCTGTCCAAGCTGAAGAAATTCGCCGACAAGCCTGCATTCCTGAAGGAATTTGCGGCCGCCAAACTCACCAACAAGCAGCGGCTGGCCGACTGGGTCAAGACACACGGCGGGGTCGACATCGACCCGAACGCCATGCTGGACGTGCAGGTCAAGCGCTTCCACGAGTACAAGCGCCAGCTGCTGAACGTGCTGCACATCGTGCATCGCTACAACCAGATGGTGGCCAACCCCGACAAGGACTGGACGCCGCGCACGTTCCTCTTCTCCGGCAAGGCTGCCTCGGCCTACCGGATGGCCAAGCTGATCATCAAGCTGATCAACGACGTGGCCCGCAAGGTCAACGCCGAGCCGGCGCTGCGCGACCGGATGAAGGTCGTGTTCGTGCCCAACTACAGCGTCTCGGCCGCCGAGATGATCATGCCGGCTGCCAACCTGTCCGAGCAGATCTCCACGGCCGGCACCGAGGCATCGGGCACCGGCAACATGAAGCTGGCCATCAACGGCGCGCTCACCATCGGCACGATGGACGGGGCCAACGTCGAGATCCACGAACAGGTGGGCGACGACAACATCTTCATCTTCGGTCACCGCACCGAGGAAGTGGCGAAGATCAAGGCCGCTGGCTACGATCCGGCCCGCTACTATGAAGAGAACCCCGACCTGCGTCTGGTGATCGACCAGATCGGTGGCGGCTTCTGGTCGCCTGACGATGCCGGCCGCTTCCGCCCGATCGCCGATTCGCTGCTGCGGCAGGACACCTACCTGCTGCTGGCCGACTTCGCCGATTACGTGGCCACGCAGGAGAAGGTCGACGCGCTATACCGCGACCAGGACGCCTGGAACCGGAAGGCCGTGATCAACGTTGCCGGCATGGGCATCTTCTCCAGCGACCGCACGATCCTGGAGTACGCCGACAAGATCTGGGACGTGAAACCCCTGAAAGTCTGAGAGGACGCCGGGTTCGCCCGGCACACACTTTGACGATGCGTTGGCACCATGCCAACGCCCGCCGGGTCGTTCACGGGATTCCGCCTGCATTTTGCGGTATCTTCGTGCCGGCTTTTTCGGCGCCGGCCAGTTCGGGCGGACCCATGGTCCCCCCAGTTGGCCTTTTCCCGGCGCAGCTCTGGATACGCGCCGACAGCACTGGCATCAACCGCCGGCCTGGCCCCGTCCCGTCGCTGCACGGGACTCGGCTGGACGCCGCAGGCCAGACACGCCGGCCCGCATGAGCTGGCGTCGGCCTGCCGCCCTCGACCGGCACCGGACATTGCCCGACACGCTCGGACAGTGCCCCCGGCTGACAGCAGCTCCCATCGTCACCCCTGAGCGGGTGGCAGGACGAGACGCGCAGAGCAATCCGAGACAGCCCTCCTCGCAGAACCTCACCAGCCCGCCATTTGCCGCGGAAGGCAGGCCATTGCGTGAGAACTTTTGAACGATCCATGAAAGACGAAAAACTGCCCAAGGGCCGGGTGTGGCCACTGGGTGCCACCTGTCACGACGGTGGCGTCAACTTTGCCCTTTTCAGCAGTGGCGCACGCAGCGTCACGCTGTGCGTGTTCGACACCGAAGGCCACGAGACCCACCGCTACGCGATGAACGGCCCGGTGAACAACGTCTGGCACGGCTTCCTGCCTGATGCCGGCGCAGGATTGATCTACGGCTACCGCGTGGATGGCCCCTACGACCCGTCGCGCGGACTGCGTTACAACCCCGCCCGCCTGCTGCTGGACCCCTACGCCCGGCGCCTGCATGGCGAGTTCCAATGGCATGAATCCCATCTGGATCGTCCCGACACCCAGATGGACGACAACGCCGCCCACATGCCCAAGGCCGTGGTCACCGGCATGGACGAGTTCGACTGGGAGGGCGACCACCGCCCGAACATCCCGATGTGCGAAAGCGTCATCTACGAGGCGCACGTCAAGGGCTTCACCCAGTCTCACCCCGACGTGCCGGCCGAGCTGCGCGGCACCTATGAAGGCCTGGCCAGCCCCGCTGCCATCGCCCACCTGAAGCGTCTGGGCGTGACGGCCGTGGAGCTGCTGCCCGTGCAGGAATCCATCAGCGAAGGCACGCTGATCGAGATGGGGCTGTGCAACTACTGGGGCTACAACACGCTGGCCTTCTTCGCGCCTGACCGGCGCTTTGCACGCCAGGATCCGGTCAACGAGTTCCGGCACATGGTGAAGGAGCTGCACCGCAACGGCATCGAGGTGATCCTGGACGTGGTGTACAACCACACGCCCGAAGGCGACCAGCGCGGCCCCACGCTGTCGTGGCGCGGACTGGACAACCAGGCCTACTACCACCTCAGCCGCCAGGATCCGGCCTACTACGCCAACTACACCGGCACCGGCAACAGCGTCAACGCCAGCAACTACGTGGCGCTGCAGATGATCATGGATTCGCTGCGCTACTGGGTCCAGGAGATGCACGTCGACGGCTTCCGCTTCGACCTGGCCTCGGTGCTGGGGCGCGTGGCGCTGCCCAATTCCGACGATCCGGGCCGCTTCGACCGCTACGCCCCCTTCTTCCAGGCCATCCGGCAGGATCCGGCCCTGGCTGGCATCAAGCTGATCGCCGAGCCCTGGGACGCGGCCGGCGGCGGCTACCAGCTGGGCGCCTATCTGCCGGGCTGGAGCGAGTGGAACGACCGCTTCCGTGACACGGTGCGCTGCTTCTGGCTGCAGCCCCACAAGGACCGCGGCGCCTTCGCCAGCCAGATTTCCGGCGCCAGCGAGCAGTTCCACCACGACGGTCGCTGCCCGCAGTCCAGCATCAACTTCATCACCTCGCACGACGGCTTCACGCTAAACGATCTGGTTTCCTACAACCAGAAGCACAACGAGCCCAACGGCGAGGACAACCGCGACGGCCACAACGACAACCACAGCTGGAATGCCGGGGAGGAAGGCCCTACAGACAACCCGGACATCAACCGCACCCGCGCACGCCTGAAACGGGCCTTGCTGGCCTCGCTGCTGCTGTCGCAGGGCACGCCGATGCTGACTGCCGGCGATGAGATGGGCCGCACCCAGCAGGGCAACAACAACGCCTACAACCAGGACAACGCCATCAGCTGGCTGGACTGGAAGAGTGCCGACGAAGACCTGATCGGCTTCACGGCACACCTGATCCATCTGCGCAAGAAGCACCCGCAGCTGCACCTGCCCGTCTGGCTGCTGGGCGCTCCCACGGCCTCCGGCATGCTGGATGTGCGCTGGCTCAACAGCCAGGGGCAACCGATGCAGGCCGAAGAGTGGAATCAGGATGGCGACGGGGTGTTCGCCCAGATTCTGGGCGCCCACAACAATGAGGAACAGGATCTGCTGATCGTCTTCAACCCTGACGGCGAGAACCGACCCTTCGTGATGCCCGAAGGCGACTGGACCATGGTGCTGGACACCAACCAGGCCGACGGCCAGCCCTGGCGGGCCAACTCCACCGAAGGCGAGGTGGATGAGACCATGACACAGATCATGCGGCTGGGCCTGGCCATCAACAAAAACAGCAAGCTTCGCGCACCTGTGGTCAAATGCAAGACACAGGGCGCAACAAGTAGCGACGTTCCTGCCGCCAAACCGAAAGGAACTTCCGCGCGCACGCTGCGTCCTCATTCCGTCTACATGTTCGTTGCCCGTCGCAAAGGATGAAGACCATGAGTCCAAACACCTCTCGTGCCAGCGGCATCCTGCTGCACATCACCTCACTACCGGATACCGAGCCCGTCGGCCCTGAACAGCCGCTCACCATCCAGCACCCCGGTTCGGGAGACTTCGGACCCAGCGCCTATCACTTCATCGACTGGCTGGAGCACGCCGAGCAGTACCTGTGGCAGATCCTGCCGCTGGTGCCTCCGGGCAGCGGCTATTCGCCGTACATGAGCCCCGCCGGCATGGCCTTCAACCCCATGCTGGTGGACCTGCGAGGCCTGGCCTCGCAAGGCTGGCTGCCGGCCGACTTCCAGGAAGACTACTCGGTCGACGGCGAGCCGGGCCCCGCCCCGCGTGAAGGCCGGATCGACTTCCCGCGTGTCGAGCGCTTCCGCCTGCGTGCACTGACCCAGGCGGCCCGCACCTTCCTGGGCAATCCCCATGAACCGCTGCGCGCCGAGTTCGACGACTTCCGCGAGCGCGAAGGCGCCTGGCTGGACGACTATGCCCTATTCATGGTGCTGGACCGTCTCTACCAGGGCAAGCCCTGGCAGGAATGGCCGGCCGACCACGCCCAGCGCAAGCCGGCCGCCCTGGAGCACATCCGCCAGGACTACCGCGACGACTACCTATTCTGGTGCTTCGTGCAGTGGGTGGCCGAAAAACAATGGCAGGCCATCCGCACCTACGCCAACGCCCACAACGTCCGCATCGTGGGTGATGTGCCCATCTTCGTGGCGCTGCACAGCGCCGACACCTGGGCCAATCCCAAGCTCTTCGATCTGGGCAAGGATCTCTGGCCCACGCACGTGGCCGGCGTCCCGCCCGACTACTTCGCCGTGGATGGCCAGCGCTGGGGCAACCCGCTGTACCGCTGGCCCGAGCACGCCAAGCAGGGCTACGCCTGGTGGATCGCACGCGTCAAGCGCTGCCTGGCCCTGACCGACATCGTGCGCATCGACCACTTCCGCGGTTTCGACGCCTACTGGGCCATCCCGTCCACCTGCCCCACGGCACGCGAGGGTGAATGGACGCCCGGCCCGGGCATGGCGCTCTTCAACGCCCTGGAAAAGGCGCTGGGCAAGCTGCCGCTGGTGGCCGAGGATCTGGGACTTCAGACCGACAGCCTGCGCAAGCTGCTGGCCGACACCGGCCTGCCCGGCATGGCCGTGCTGCAGCTGGCCTTCCTCGACGACTCCGAGAACGTCTTCCTGCCGCACAACCTGCGTCGCAACCAGATCGTCTACACCGGCACCCACGACAACGACACCACGCTGGGCTGGTTCGCCCAGGCGTCCGATCGGGAGCGTGCGCTGGCACAGGTCTACCTGAAGACCGACGGTCGGGAGATGCACTGGGAGCTGGTCCACGCCGCCTCGCAGTCCGTGTCGGGCTGGGCCATCTACCAGATGCAGGACATTCTGGGCCTGGGCGCCGAGGGCCGGATGAACTACCCCGGCGAAGCCTCCGGATGGTGGGGCTGGCGCTTTGCCTGGCACCAGCTGCACGAGTGGCAGACGCGCCGTCTGCGTGCCATCACCCAGGTGCATGGCCGCAGCAAGCCGCAATGGGTGTGCTCGGAAGAAGGGGCAGCGGCCAAGTGATCCGATGATCTCCAGGGCCCATCCATCGGGCCCTGCCGCCGGGTTTCCCATGAGGGCCGGTTCTGCTTGTACAGGCAGAATCGGCCCTTGTCGTTTCTGCTTCAGGCCGGACTCAGTCGTCCTGGGCGCTTCCGCCCCATGGGTTGCGCAACGCGCTGGCAATCAGGGCGGGCATGGGCTCGCCACCAAAGCGGGTGAGCGGCACGTTGCGCGTGCCCCAGACGCGGCGCAGCGTCACGTCGTCGATCATCTTGCGCAGCCAGCGATGCGAGGGCAGCTGCTCTTGCCGTCGGTGCCACACCATGTCGATGCGCATGGCCGGCAGCGTCACCGGCAGTGGCTGCCACGCCAGGCGATCGGCAATGCCGGTGGCCGGGATGAAGTCCAGGGGCAGCACCGTGAGCAGATCGGACTGGGCCACCACATGGGACGCCGTGAAGAACTGGTTGAGCGTGAGCACGATGCGCCGGGTGCGCTGGCGCGTTGCCAGCGCCTCATCGACGAAACCGAAGGGCCGCCCCGAGTAGCTGACCAGCAGGTGACGGGCGTTGCAGTAATCGTCCAGGCTGATGGGGCCGGCACTCAGCGGGTGCCCTTCACGCATCACGCAGACATACTGGCCTTCGTAGATTTCCTGATGCCCGAAGGTGTCAGGCCGATCTTCCTGCATCTCGCGCAGGATCACGTCGGCCACGGCACCGGGGAAGTGCCCCACCGCCAGGTGCAGCTCGTCGTTTTCCAGAAGCGGCAGAGGGTCGCGCGTGGTGAGCGGGCGAAGCCGCAGCGTGGCATTGGGCGCATCGCGCTGCAGCCGGTCCAGCAGCGGCGGCACCAGCAGGGCCGCCGTGGCATCGGCCATGGCGATGACGAAGGTCTCGCGGGTGCGCTGCGGATCGAAGGACTTGGGCGAGATGACGCCCCGCAGCGCGTTGAGCGCCGTGCGCACATCCGGCCAGATGGCCAGTGCGAAGGGGGTGGGCTCGACGCCGCGGCCGGCCCGTATCAGCAGTTCATCCCCCAGGGCCTCGCGCAGCCTGCGCAAGGCATTGCTGGCAGCCGGCTGGGTCATTGCCAGGTTGCGGGCCGCCCGCGAGATGTTGCGCTCGGCCATGACTTCATCAAAAACCCGCAACAGGTTCAGATCGAAGTTCTGGAAATCCACCCTTCTCCCCCAGTGACACCCCGCGGGCATCGTCATGACACCCGCCGGGCCGCCTTCTGCGGCCCCCGGGATGGCGCCGGTCCGGGACGGCAAGCCGCCCCCATCTTGCTTACGCGCCTGATTTTACGATCAGCAGCACCCAATCGCGCAAGCCCGGGAAAACATCAAGGAAGCCTTAAGGCTGCCCGTGGAAGAAACAGGGAGCACACCCTCGGCACGAAACGTCAGGGGCGGGCAAGGATCACTGCCACTCGCCCAGCAGACGCTGATAGAGCGACAGGTACTCGGCGGCGGACGGTCCCCAGCCATGCCGGGCCTCCATGGCCGTGCGCATCCGCCACTCCCAGCCGCTGCGGTCGTGCCACCACAGCGCGGCAGCGCGCTCCAGCGCATCGATCAGGCCCGAGAGCTGGCCGCCCTGGAAGACGAAGCCGTTGCTGGGCTGGCCATCCAGGTATTCGGTCACGGTGTCGGCCAGGCCACCCACCTTGCAGACCAGCGGCAGCGTGCCATAGCGCAACCCGTACATCTGGGTCAGGCCACAGGGCTCGAAACGCGACGGCACCAGGATGAGGTCGCCGGCACTGATCAGCCGGTGTGCCAGACGCTCGTCATAGCCGATGCACACCGCCACCTGATCGGGGGCCTCCTCGGCGGCCTTCCGGAAGGCATCCTGCAGGTGAGCGTCCCCGCTGCCCAGCAGCGCCAGCTGGATGCCCAGCTCACGCATCTTCGGCAGTGCCTGCAGGACAAGGTCGGCCCCCTTCTGGTTGGTCAGCCGGCTGATCATGACCGCCAGCATGCGGTTCGGATCGACCGTGAGGCCCAGCTCCTGCTGCATGCGGGTCTTGTTCTCGACCTTGCGGCCCAGGTCATGGATGCTGTAGTTGGCACTGATCAGCGGGTCGGTCTGCGGATCCCAGACCGTCTCGTCAATGCCGTTGAGGATGCCCGAGAGGCGCTCACGCCGCTCCAGCAGCACCCCCTGCATGCCGGCGCCGCCCTCCGGCGTGGTGATCTCGTAGGCATAGCGCGGACTGACCGTGCTCAGCCAGTCGGAAAACACCAGCCCACCCTTCATGAAGCTGCCCTGCCCGTAGTATTCCAGGCTGCGGGACGCCCCCGGACGCAGGATGTGCGGCGGCAGGTCCAGCCCCGGGGCCTCCTCCAGCGGGAAGAGCCCCTGGTAGATCAGGTTGTGGATGCTGAACACGGATTTCACCCGGCGCACCGGATTCAGCGACAGATACACCGGCGCCAGCCCCGCGTGCCAGTCATGCGCATGCAGGATGTCGGCCTGCCACCAGGCGTCAATATCTCCCCAGGCCAGATGGGCCCCCACCCAGCCCAGCAGCGCAAAGCGCCGGATGTTGTCGGACCAGTCGCGATGGTCCGGCCCCAGATAGGGATTGCCTTCGCGCCGGAAGTACCAGGGCGCATCCACGACATAGGCGGTCAGACCGCTCACCTTCAACCGCCCGTGCAGCACCCGCACGCGGGCGGCCCCCATCAGGGAACCCAGGTCGGCCACCAGGCCGACCTCTTCCAGATTGTCGATGATGGCCGGATAGCCCGGCACCAGCAGCCGGGCATCAACCCCCTGGGCCAGCAGGGCCGTCGGCAGGGCGGCCGCGATGTCGCCCAGCCCGCCCGTCTTGACCTGCGGGTATACCTCGGCCGTGACATGCAGGACCCGCACGTTGCCCGCCGGTGCGCGATTGGGCTGCTGCCAGATCACGACCGGCACGGCTGCGCCCCCCGCCGATCCGGCTGGATGCGCGTCATCGGGACGCTCAGCATGGGGGCGGGCAAGCGTACGGTCTGCAAACATCATCGATCCCTCCGGGCGTTCAGCCCTGCAGTTTTTCCAGCATTCTGGGGGTGATCAGCGTCACGCCGCCCTCGCTGCGATAGAAGCGCCGTGCATCATCGTCCGGATCCTCACCGACCACCAGACCATCGGGAATCCGGCAGCCCCGGTCGACCACCACCTTGGTGAGCCGGGCATTGCGCCCCACCTGCACCTCGGGCAGCAGCACCGCACCCTGGATCTGCGTATAGGAATGCACGCGGCAGTTGGAGAACAGCAGCGAGTTGTGCACCGAGCCGGACAGGATGCAGCCCGCCGAGACGCTGGATTCGATGGCCTCGCCGCGACGGTTGGGCTCGTTGTGCACGAACTTGGCGGGCGGCAGCTGCTCCAGGTAGGTCCAGATGGGCCAGGTACGGTCATAGAGGTTCAGCTCGGGCACGGTGGCCGTCAGGTCGATGTTGGCCTCCCAATAGGCATCGATGGTCCCGACGTCACGCCAGTAGGCCGGCGCCTTCTCGCTGTTGTAGACGCAGCTGTCCTGGAAGAAGTGGGCCACCACCTGGCCTTCCCCCACGGCCTTCGGAATGATGTCCTTGCCGAAGTCGTGCGAGGAGCCCTCCAGGGCGATGTCCTCGTCCAGCATCCGGTACAGGTAGTCGGCCGTGAAGATGTAGATCCCCATGGAGGCCAGCGCACGGTCCGGCTTGCCCGGCATGGCGGGCGGATCGGCCGGTTTTTCCACAAAGGAGGTGACCTTCTTGTTCTCGTCGATGGCCATCACGCCGAAGGCCTTGGCTTCCTGGCGATCGACCTCGATGCAGCCCACCGTCACGCCGGCGCCCGAGAGTGCGTGGTCGGCCAGCATGCGAGCATAGTCCATCTTGTAGATGTGGTCGCCCGCCAGGATCACCACGTATTCCGGCTTGTTGGCCTTGATGATGTCGAGACTCTGATAGACGGCATCGGCCGTGCCACGGTACCAGGACTCCTCGTCGACGCGCTGCTGCGCGGGGATGAGATCGACGAATTCGTGCATCTCGGACTTGAGGAAGTTCCAGCCGCGCTGCAGGTGGCGCAGCAGGCTGTGCGACTTGTACTGCGTGAGCACGCCGATGCGGCGCAGGCCCGAGTTCATGCAGTTCGACAGGACGAAGTCGATGATGCGGAAGTGCCCGCCGAAATAGACAGCCGGCTTGCAGCGGTTGTCGGTGAGCTGCTTCAGGCGACTTCCCCGCCCTCCGGCCAGAATGAGCGCCATGGCGCGCTTGGGCAGCCGGCGTTCCAGATCGATGCGTTCGTTATTGTCCATGAGTCCCTCCTATATGTTGTTCAAGGAAGCACTGACACGAACTTGCGCCAGCCACCCGGCGTCGGATCCAGCCACACCGACACGGACGGACCTCGTGGCAGGCAGATGGCGCCCGGAGGGCACCCCGACTGCCAAGGGCGGCTCTGCCGGGCAGCCACACCTTCACCGTGTTCTCCCGCCAGCGACGAATCCCGGGCCAGGGAAAACTCATCGAAGCCGTGGGGGACCCATCCGGTGATGACGCTGCATCCGTGCCCGAAGGCCTGAACCAGAGCCCTGCCGCCATTGTCCCCGCCCGGCAGCGCAGAAAACAGAGAGACGACACCCACAGCCCGAGGGCTGGTGTGGCGGCGACGTCGATGTTCCGTGCTGCCTTGGTTCGATTATCCCCCTAGTGGCGCAGAAACGCACGCAATCCCGGGCACTGCACAGGCAAAGTATTCCCGTTCCCGACGGTGCGGACCAGAAGCATCAGTTGCCGGCGGGCAACGGCATCATGCGCGAATCACGCAGCACCTGATCGATGGTGCGGCGAGGCAGTGCGCGGCGCGCGATGTTGCGCACCATCCGGACGGAACGCCCGCCCTCCCGGATCTGTTCAGGTGCAGCAATCGCCACCGGTGGGCGCTCTTCCGGCATGGCTTCCCGCCGCCACGGCGAACTGATGTCCACCAGCGTCCCATCCGGGTCGCGGGTGAGGAAGCGCCGCTGACCATAGAACTCGTCACGCGGCGGCTGCACGATGGGCAGGCCACGCACCACGGCACGGGCGTGGATGTCGTCCACATTGTCCACCACGAAGGTGAGGTACATGCCCACCGGCGCAGCGCGCCAGTCGGCCGGCAGCAATGGATGGTCGCGCTGGATGATGCCCAGCTCCAGGCCCGGATTGGTGGGCGAGTGGAGCCGGATGTACCAGTCGGATTCGAAGGCCACCTCCATGCCCAGCAGGTCGGCATAGAAATCCCTGCTTTCCTGCAGCCTGTCGCTGCTGATGTTGCTGAGCAGTCGTCTCACGCTCATGAGGTGTCCTCCTCCAGTCAATTCATCATACTAACGACCAGCCGTCGCCTTTCGCCGACAGCCTCCGCCCGGCGGTATCCGCCGGCCGGCCGACGGCCCGCCTTTCGGCTAGACTGTGGCGTGCCGGCCAACGCTCGCCCGGCACGCCTCATGTTCCCTCCCCCACCCCGGGCAAGGGACCGGATCCTGACGCCGCAAGGGCCACTCTTCCGCCCTGTTCGCCCGGCGCCTCTCTGCCGCCTCATCGCATGTCCCATTCATCACCCCCTTCCGGCTGCCCCTTCCATGCCGCCCAGAACCGCGCGCCCGCATCGGGCAACGCCCGACCTGCCGACGGCACGCCTGCGGCAGGCGCTGTTCCCGATGCCGCGGCCATCCTCGCCGCCACCCGCATCTGGGTGGAGAAGGCCGTCGTGGGCCTGAACCTGTGCCCCTTCGCCAACGCCGTGCTGAAGAAGAAGCGCCTGCACATCCAGGTCAGCGAGGCCACCGAACCGCTGGCACTGCTGGAAGATCTGCGCACCGAGCTGAAACGCCTGCTGGACGCCCCGGAAACCGAGATCGAGACCAGCCTGCTGGTGTGCCCCCGCATGCTGGCCGACTTCCTGGAGTTCAACGACTTCCTGGACATGGCCGAAGCCCTGCTGACCGAGCTGGACCTGCACGGCACGGTGCAGATCGCCAGCTTCCATCCTCACTACCAGTTTGCGGGCACGGCCGTCGACGACATCGAGAACGCCACCAACCAGTCGCCCTGGCCCACGCTGCACCTGCTGCGCGAGACCAGCATCGACCGCGCCGTGGCCGCCTGGGGTGAAGACACCGACCGCATCTTCGAGAACAACATCGCCCGCCTGCAGGCGCTGGGCCCCGAAGGCTGGCGCCGCCTGGGCCGCCAGTGGCGGGAATCGGCGTCTGAAAGCCCCGATGAAAAGCCCCCTGCCGTCGGCTAACATTCAGCATTGTGGCGCCTCCGGCACGGATTGCATGTTTCGGCCGGTACCCGGCCTGCAACAATGCCCGTCAAAGAACAAGGACTCTTACATAATGGATCGTCGCTCCGCCCTGAAGGCCAGCGTCGCCGCCGGCGTCGCTGCCGGCAGTGCCTCCCTGGCCGCCCCCGCCATCTCGCAAGGCCGCAAGCAATGGCGGATGGTCACCTGCTGGCCCAAGAACTTCCCCGGCATCGGGACCAGCGCCGAGAGCCTGGCCCGGCGCATCACCGAGATGTCCGGTGGCAAGCTCACCGTCAAGGTCTATGCCGCCGGCGAGATGGTGCCGGCCCTGCAGGCGCTGGATGCCGTCATCGAGGGCACGGCCGAGATGAGCCACGGCGCCGCCTATTACTGGATGAACAAGAGCCCGGCCCTGGCCTTCTTCACCGGCGTGCCCTACGGCATGACGGCCTCCGAGATGTCGGCCTGGATCAACGTCATGGGCGCCCAGGCGCTGTGGGACGAGGTCTATGACCAGTTCGGCGTGCAGGGCTTCCTGGTCGGAAACACCAGCGTTCAGGCCGGTGGCTGGTTCCGCAAGGAACTCAAGTCCGTGGCCGACGTGAAGGGCCTGCGCATGCGTGCGCCTGGCCTGGGCGGTCAGGTCTGGCAGAAGATGGGCGTGTCGGTGATGAACCTGGCCGCCGGCGACATCTTCCAGGCCATGCAGACCGGCACACTGGATGCTGCCGAGTTCGTCGGTCCCTACAACGACCTGGCACTGGGCCTCTATCAGATCACCAAGAACTACTACATCCCCAGCTTCACCGAGCCGGCCCAGGCTCCCGAGCTGGTCGTGAGCAAGGAGAAGTTCCAGGCCCTGTCCAAGGACCTGCAGGAGATCGTCCGCGCTGCCTGCCAGGCCGAGTACGACAACATGTACGCCACCTACGCCGCCAACGACCCGCGCGCGCTCGACACGCTCGTGGGCAAGCACGGCGTCAAGGTCCAGCGCTTCCCCGACGAGATCTTCGAGAAGGGCGGCCAGTATGCCCGCGAGCTGATCCTGGAGATGCGTGAAAGCAAGGATCCGCTCACCAAGAAGACGGCCGAACACTTCATCACTTCGTTCAACCTGCTGCGCCAGAAGACCGAAGGGACCGATCAGCCGTTCATCGAGGCCCGCACCAAGTACTTCAGCCTGAAGTGACACGGGCCCAGCCCGAGGCGCCGGCCGGTATCCCCCCGCCCGGCGCCTGTGCGTTCCAGGCTGCCATCACGCAGCCCCGCCGGCAGCGGCGCTCTCCGCACCGGTATCATTCCACCGACCCGGTCGGCTGATGGCCGACTGGCGCAGCGTCATCGCGCCGCCCTGCCCGACCTGTGGCGGGGCTTCCGCCCTCTTCCTCCTATCTTCACGTCTTTCCTCCAGGACAGCTCCCATGCGGGCTCTCGCAAGCTATACGATCTTCATCAGCGCCATCAACCGGCTGGTGGGCCAGGTGTTCTCCTGGCTTTCCCTGGGCATCGTGCTGGTCTGCTTCACCGTCGTGGTGGAGCGCTACCTCTTCTCCACCTCGCAGATCTGGATGCAGGATCTGTACGTCTGGCTGAGCGGCGCCATGTTCATGGCCCTCAGCGCCTATGCCCTGATGCGTGACGAGCACGTGCGCGTCGACATCTTCTACCGTCGCGTCTCCAACCGCCAGAAGGCGTGGCACGACCTGTTTGGCGTGCTGACCTGCCTGCTGCCCTTCTGCCTGCTGGTCTGGACCTATGCCCTGCCCTATGTGCAGCGCGCTTGGCGCCTGCACGAGGGCTCGCCCAACACCGGCGGCATGCCGGGCTTCTACATCCTGAAGACCTTCATTCTGGTCTTCGTGGTGCTGACCGCACTGCAGGGCCTGGCCATGCTGTGCCGCAGCATCCTCACGCTGGCCGGCCGCGACACCCTGCTGCCCGCCCACCTGCGCTACCAGACCCACGATCACGCCCACCAGGAGGCTGCATGATGGAAATGGATCCGATCCTGCTGGGCGAGATCCTGGCCGGCACCCTGTTCTTCGGCATCATCTTCGTGCTGGCGCTGGGCTTCCCGGTTGCCTACACACTGGCCGGCACCTCGCTGATGGTGGCTGCCGTCGGCTGGTACTTCGAGGTCTTCGACTTCTCCAACTTCGGCGCCCTCGCGTCCCGCTACGTGGGCTTCATGTCCAGCGAGGTGCTGGTGGCCGTGCCGCTCTTCATCTTCATGGGCGTGCTGCTCGAACGATCGGGCATTGCCGAGGCCCTGCTCACCACCATGGGGCGCCTTTTCGGCAACATCCGCGGTGGTCTGGGCTTCTCGGTCATCATCGTGGGCGCGCTGCTGGCCGCCTCCACCGGCGTGGTGGGCGCAACGGTCGTCACCATGGGCCTCATCAGCCTGCCCGCCATGCTGCGCGCCGGCTATGATCCGAAGCTGGGTGCCGGCGTGATCGCTGCCTCGGGCACGCTGGGCCAGATCATCCCGCCGTCCACCATCCTCATCTTCATGGGCGACATGCTCTCGGGCATCAACGCCCAGGTGCAGATGTCCAAGGGCAACTTCGCCCCCACCCCGGTCTCGGTGGGGGACCTGTTCGTCGGCGCCATCCTGCCCAGTGCCGTGCTGGTGGGGCTGTACATGCTCTACATGGCCGGCAAGGCCATCTTCGACCCCAAGTCCTGCCCGGCCACGCCCTTCCAGCGCGAAGAAGGCGGCCACGGTCTGGGCCGCGAGATCGTCACGGCCCTGCTGCCGCCTCTGGCGCTGATCCTGGCCGTCTTAGGATCCATTCTGGGCGGCATCGCCACCCCCACCGAGGCCGCCTCGGTAGGTTCGGTGGGCGCCCTGCTGCTCATCGCCATCAAGGGCCGCTTCAGCCTGCGCATGCTTCAGCAGGCCTGCCTGTCCACGGCCACCATCACCTCCATGGTGTTCACCCTGCTGCTGGGCGCTGCGGTCTTTTCCATCGCCTTCCGCATTCTGGGCGGCGAGGATCTGGTGCATGCCCTGCTCTCCAACCTGCCGGGCGGCACGACGGGCGCCCTCATCAGCGTCATGCTGGTGATGTTCCTGCTGGGCTTCGTGCTTGACACCTTCGAGGTGATCTTCATCATCATCCCGATCACCGCCCCGGTGCTGCTGGGCATGGATGTCGACCCGGTCTGGCTGGGCGTGCTGGTGGGCATCAACCTGCAGACCAGCTTCATGACGCCCCCGTTCGGCTTCTCGCTGATCTACCTGCGTGGCTTGGCGCCGGCCAGCGTCACCACAGGGATGATCTACCGGGGGGCTGCCCCGTTCGTGGCGCTGCAGCTTGTCGGCCTGGGCATCGTCATGGCCTTCCCCGAGCTGAGCACCTGGCTTCCTGCACAGGTGTTCCGTAACGGCGGCTGACCCGGTATCCGCACCTGTGCCCTTTCTGCTACCCTTTGCGGGCTGGGCACGACTACCTGTACCGTATGACTGATTCATTGCGAACCCGCCTGTCCGCCATCGAACCCGCCACGTTGCGCGGGATCTCCCGCGGCCTGGAAAAAGAAAGCCTGCGTGCCACGGCCGATGGCAGCCTGTCCATGCGCCCGCACCCGCGGGCGCTGGGCGCTCCGCTCACGCACCCGCGCATCACCACCGACTTCAGCGAATCCCAGGTGGAGCTGATCACCGGCGTGCACGAGGACATCGAGGCCTGCCTGGCCGAGCTGACCGAGATCCACCAGATCACGCTGGCCGACATCGACGGCGAGTCGCTGTGGTGCACCAGCATGCCCTGCCCGCTGCCCGCCGACGACCAGATTCCCATCGGGCAGTACGGCAGCTCCTTCATCGGCCGCACCAAGACCATCTACCGCGTCGGCCTGAAGCATCGTTACGGCAGCCGGATGCAGACCATCTCCGGGCTGCACTACAACTTCTCCATTCCCCAGACCCTGTGGCCGCTGCTGCAGCAGATGCCCGGCCTGAGGCTCGACGAGAACCCCAAGCGCGCCCGCAGCCAGGGCTACTTCGGGCTCATCCGCAACTTCCGGCAGCACTCGTGGCTGCTGCTGCTGCTCTTCGGGGCCTCGCCCCTCGTGCAGCGCAGCTTCGCCGTGGGCATGCCGCACATCCTCAAGCGCTTCGGGCGGGATGCCCTGGGCCTGCCGCATGCCACCTCGCTGCGCATGGGCCCGCTGGGCTACCAGAGCGACGCCCAGGCACGCATCGGCGCCAGCTACAACTGCCTCAAGAGCTACGCCGAGTCGCTCTATGACGCGCTTACCCAGCCGTATCCTGCCTACGAGAAGATGGGCATCCTGTACGACGGCCAGTACCGACAGCTCTCCACATCGCTGCTGCAGATCGAGAACGAGTTCTACGGCACCATCCGTCCCAAGCAGCCCATCCGTCCGAAGGAGCGGCCGCTGGCCGCGCTGGCTGCCCGGGGCGTGGAATATGTCGAAGTGCGGCTGATGGACCTGGATCCCTTCAGCCCCATCGGCATCACGGCCGAGACCATCCGCTTCCTCGACATCTTCCTGCTGTACTGCCTGCTGTCCGACAGCCCGCCCGACAGTCCGAAGATCACGGCCGCCCAGGCCGCCAACCGGCATGCCGTGGCCCAGCGCGGCCGCGAACCCGGACTGGCGCTGCAACAGGGCGACGACAGCCTGCGTCCGCTGCAGGACTGGGGTCAGGAGCTGCTGAAAGACCTTCAGCCGGTCGCCCAGCGCCTGGACGAAGCCTTCCCCGAGCACGACGGCGCCTATGCGGCAGCCCTGCAGATGGCCCGCCAGCGGCTGGAGTCACCCGACACCACGCCGTCGGCGCGACTGCTGGCCGAACTGGCCGCCAACGAGGAAGAGTCGCTGACCGCGCTCACCCTGGCCCGCTCGAAGGCCCACCGCCAGCATCTGCTGTCGCTGCCGCTGACAGCCGACGTGCGCGAGGCCTACACCCGCATGGCGCAGGAATCCTTCATCGAACAGGCCGACATCGAGGCCGCCGACACCGGCGACTACGAGCAATGGCGCCAACAGTACATCACCTCGGTTTTCCCACTGATCAGTGACTGAACACGACGCACAGCAGGTGCTGCTGGTCCGCGCCATCGAGCGCCAGCCGGCTTCTTCCACCTGGACCGACGAAGACCGCCTTCACGCCAGCCAGGAGGCGCTGCGCCAGACCGGCCCCGAGGCCGAGCGCAGCACCTTCGTCATCGAACGCGCCCGGCTGGCCTGTGAACGGCTCATCGCCCGCAAGCCCGCCCTGGGTGACCTGCTGCACAGCCTGCAATGGCGCGGCTGGTTCACCCCCGTGGCGCTGCTGGTAGCCCTGCTGGCCGGCGCACTGCTCGACTCGGCCGGCGGCAACCGCATCAACATCCTCAACCCGCCGCTGCTGCTGATCATCGTCTGGAACCTGTTCACCTATCTGGTACTGGCCATCAGCGCCATCAGCGCGAAGATGGGCCGTGGCCGCACGGGTGACACCAGTGCTTCCGCCGGCAAGACCGGAAAGAGCGCCCGGCACGCAGCCTCCCAGGATCAGGAGCCGGCCGGCACCGGCGGCTGGCTGCGCCGCCATGTCGTTCGCCTGGCCACCGGGCAGGGCTGGAAACGCACCGGCCGCTCGCGCGAGGGCAGTGTGGCCAACGCCTTCCGCGCCAGCTGGTTCCATGCCGCAGCGCCGCTCTACAGTCAGCGAGCACTCACATTGCTGCACGGCGGCGCCCTGATGTTCGCCCTGGGTGCCCTGATCAGCCTCTATCTGCACGGCCTGGTGCTGGAATACCGTGCCGGCTGGGAAAGCACCTTCCTGAATCCGCAGCAGGTCGAGACCCTCACGCATCTGTTCTGGGGACCGGCCAGCCTGATCAGCGGCATCGCCCTGCCCGATGCCAACGGCCTGGCGGCCATCCGCTTTCCGCATAACCCCGGCGAGAACGCGGCTCAGTGGATCCACCTGCAGACGCTGACCGTGCTGCTGATCGTGGTCATTCCCCGCTTGCTGCTGGCACTCTGGGCCCGCGAGCAATCCCGGAAACTGAGCGCTCACTTTCCGCTGTCGCTCGATGAAAGCTACTTCCGTGATCTGCTTCGCAGCCAGCGCGGCGACGCTGCCGTCGCCTGGGCGCTGCCCTACAGCTACCACCTGAGCGACGCCGCCCAGGCCGGCCTTTCCCGGCTGCTGCAGCAGGCGCTGGGCGGTTCCGTCTCCCTGCGCCTGCAGCCGCCGCTGCCTCTGGGCGGCGAGGATGACCTGCAGTCGCCGCTGCCCGGTCTCGACGGCGCCAGTCTGGCGGCTGCCGTCTATTCGCTGTCGGCCACACCCGAAGCCGAGAACCACGCCGCCTTCCTGGCCACGCTGGCGCGCCACGTGCCGGCCGGCATGCCACTGGTGGCCCTGGTCGACGAAAGCGGTTTCCGCGCCCGTTTCGGCGCCGACTCGGATCGGCTGGAAAGCCGTCGCAATGCCTGGCGTCGCATCCTGGCCAGCCGCAGCGACATCCAGCCCCTGTTTGTCGACCTGGCCGCCGAGCCCGCGCGTGACGTCCTGGACGGTCTGGACGCCCTCCTGGCTGCCTCAACCCGGACCATGCCCGCCAGCGCCTGATCCATCTCTGCTTTTCTCATCGCCGTGCCCGACGCCGCCAACATCATCTCCCTCAGCCTGGTCTCCCACACCAACGTCGGCAAGACCACCCTTGCCCGCACCCTGCTCTCGCAGAGCGTGGGCGAGGTGCGCGACGAGCCGCACGTCACCGACACCAACGACCGCTTCGAGCTGGCCCAGACCCCGCAGGGCGACCAGCTGGTCCTGTGGGACACCCCCGGTTTCGGCGACAGCGCCCGTCTGGCGCGGCGCCTTGTGCAGTCCGACCGCCCCATCGGCTGGTTCGTCAGCCAGGTCTGGGACCGCTTCGCCGACCGCGCCCTGTGGTCCAGCCAGCAGGCCGTGCACAACGTCCGTGAAGAAGCCGACGTGGTGCTGTACCTGGTCAACGCCGCCGAGAACCCCGAGGATGCCGGCTACGTCGAACCCGAGATGAAGATCCTGGCCTGGATCGGCAAGCCCATCATCGTGCTGCTGAACCAGATGGGTCCCCCGGCCGGCCACCAGGCCGAAGAAGCCGAGATCGACCGCTGGCGCTCCTACCTCACCCGCTTCGGCAACGTCCATCAGGTGCTGGCCCTGGATGCCTTTGCCCGCTGCTGGGTCCAGGAAGGCGCCCTGCTGCAGGCCGTCGAACCGCTGCTGCTCCAGGCCAAGAAGGCCGCCTTCGGCCGGCTCAACCGCCTGTGGCAGAACCAGCGCCGCCAGACCTTCGACCGCTCGATGCACATTCTGGCCACCCGGCTGGCTGCCACCGCGCTGGACCGCGAGCGCATTCCCAACAGCAGCCTGAAGGATCAGCTGCGCGAGGTGGGCAAGGTGCTGGGCGTCTCGCGCTCGCCACAGGACGACGCCAAGCAGCAGGCCATGGCCAAACTGGCCGATCGCCTCAACACCGCCATCCGCCAGTCCACCGACGAGCTGATCGAAGCCAACGGCCTGGTGGGTCACGCCACCGACGAGGTGCTCAGCCGCATGGCCGAGCACTACGACGTGACCGAGAACCTCAACGAAGGCCACGCCGCCGTCGTGGGCGGCCTGGTCACCGGTGCGCTGGCAGGCCTGAAGGCCGACCTGCTGACCGGTGGCCTCACCCTGGGCGGAGGCATGATCGCCGGCGGTGTCCTGGGTGCCCTGGGCGGCGCCGGCCTGGCCCGGGGCTACAACATGGTGCGCGGCATCGACGCCATCACCGTCACCTGGACCGACGCCGTGATGAACCGGCTGGTCCAGTCCGCTCTGCTCACCTACCTGGCCGTGGCCCACTACGGCCGGGGCCGGGGCGAATGGGCGCAGTCCGAACACCCCGCCCACTGGGAAAAGACCGTCACCGACGTGCTGGGACAGCAGCACGAGCAGTTCACCCAGTTCTGGCGCAAGCGTCAGAACTATGGCCCGGACGCCCTGGCCAGCGCCCTGCAGACCGAGCTGACCCTGGCCATGGAACGGATCCTGATCCGTCTCTACCCCAATGCGCTATCGATGGCCGCCCTGGGCAGTGGCGCCCGGCGCCTGAACATCGCCCTGGCCGCCGACCTGGCCGAAGCCCGTGGCGATAACCCTCAGCCCGCGCAGCAGACTGCCGACGAGCCCGAGTATGCGGCTCATCTGCGCGCCGGCTTTGCCGCTGCCCGCGGTCCGGTGTCGCCGCCGC
>CAUVLK010000011.1:0-18533 GCA_963552635.1 uncultured Lautropia sp.
GCGCCCTCCGCCGCATCGCCCTGCCGTCCCGTTTCCTCAGCTGCCATCACGATCCCCTCATCCAGCATCTTCAACGAATGTTACGTCATCACACAGGGAATCCGACGACATCCGGCCACCCCGGGAAAGCCCCCGACAGGGCCCTCCGCCCGGCACGCACATGGCCCGGATGACACGACATGCCAACCTGGCACAACCCGGTAACCAGCCCCTGCATCACGCAAAGTTTGTCACATCCGCTGACAGAAGGCGTCGGCAGAACCTGTTGCGCTAACAACACAATGCAACAAATATCATTCCGCCAACACTGGGGGTGGACAAAGCGTGCAGTATGTCCTTAGGGGCTTTTTTTCTTTCTGATGGAATACCCGACACCTAGACGACCACCCCATCCGTCCATGAGCAACAAGCACCTTATGATCGTGGAACTCTCGCCCGAGCATGCCATCGGGCTGCAGAACTCCCCGCTGGCGAGAGACGCCCTGCTGATCCAAGGTATCAAGAAGGCCATCGTCAAGCTGCACAGCACCGAAGTCGACGTCATCGTGCTCGACTTCGGCACGCACGGTGGTCCCAGCCAGGCCAACTCCCCCGTGGACGCCTGTCGCCAGCTGACCGCAGCCAGTCCCAACGCCAAGATCATCGCCATCGGTGCCACCGATGACTACCTGGCCGGTCAGCTGCTGCTGCCCAACGTCTACGACGTGCTGGCCTACCCGTCCGACACCCAGGTCCTGCCCTATGCCGTGCAGCGTGCCCGCCGCCTGCAGCAGATCCGCCTGCACAACATCAGCCTCACCAAGGTCCGCCCGCTCAACGAGCTGATCCCCGGCCTGATGAGCAGCGATGCCGCCGTGCGCCGCGTCGTCAAGCGCGCCCGTCGCCTGCTGGGCCACAACCTGCGCATCCTGATCCAGGGCGAACCGGGCACCGGTCGCAAGACCCTGGCCCACTACTTTGCCCAGTACAACGGCCAGCGCCCCGGCACCGACAGTGCCCAGCTGCCGGCCGTGCCGATGCCTCCCATCGTCAGCTGCAACCGCTACACCCGCGGCATCGACATCGAGGTCGCCTTCCGCAAGGCGACCACCGAGTACCAGGGCACCGGCCAGCCCATCGTCATCCTGGAAAACGTCGAACAGCTCGACCCCACCACGCAGACCGAGCTGCTGTACCTGATCCACAACAGCGAGACGCGCTGGAAAGACGTCAACACGCTGCCGCAGATCATCAGCATCGCCAGCCCGTCGCTGGGCAACCGCATCGTCGAGGGACAGTTCCGCCGCGACCTGTACGATCGCCTAGGCCAGGTGCACCTGTGCCTGCCGGCCCTGCGCCAGCGTGGTGACGACGCCCGTGAACTGGCCCAGTGGCTGCTGAACCAGGCCCACCAGGAGAACCCCGACAAGCCCCGCATGGTGCTCTCGGACGACGCCCTCGTGGCCATCAGCCGCTACACCTGGCACGGCAACATCACCGAGCTGCGCAACGTCATCCAGCAGGCCATACTCACCACCGACGGCGTCGTCATCCAGGCGTCCGACCTGGCGCTGCCCGCCAACGAGACCCTGCCG
Organism: uncultured Lautropia sp.; assembly: GCA_963552635.1. Lineage (GTDB taxonomy): Bacteria > Pseudomonadota > Gammaproteobacteria > Burkholderiales > Burkholderiaceae_E > Lautropia. The sequence continues at coordinate 1,575 of CAUVLK010000011.1, forward strand.
CCGGTCACCATCAAGCATGCCCGCGACGAAGCCGAACGCGATGCCATCATGCGCGCCCTGAAGGACGCCAACGACAACATCGCCAAGGCCGCCATCACCCTGGGTGTCAGCCGCCCCACCCTTTACGACCTGTTGGCCAAGCACCACATGCGCTGAAAACGGTGGCCGCCCCGGGGCTCGGCCTGCATGTGTCCAGGCCCCCTTCACCGGGTACTGCGGTAAAATGCAGGGGTACGGTACACCGTCCCCCGTCCGACGGACGGTGCAGCCTGATGGCCGCACCGTTCTGTCGTTTCCGTGCCCGGGTGGTGTTCCTTCGGGCAGTGTCTCACTCCAGAGGTGACTCCTTGGCTGCGCACCCCAAACGGGCCTCCTTCAGCGCCCGACATCTGCTGGGCTCCACGCTCCTGCTGCTGTCCGCCTCCGCCACCGCTCAGACCGGTGGCCCCATCGGCGGCCCGGTCGGCGCTCCCACCGGCGCCAATGGCGCCACCGGCGGCAGCTATTACCAGGGCAGCCGCGGCGCACTGGCTGCTCCCAGTGGCAACTGGTCCTCGGGCCGTGCCGGGCGCGGTGCCTACGGCATGGATCGCCGCAACCAGTCCTACAACACCTACCGGGCCACTGGCTACGAAGTCCAGCCCCAGATCCGCAACGTTCCCGGCCAGGCTCAGCCCAGCGCCGCGCTGCAGAAAAAGGTGCGCCCCGGCCAGGAAGATGCCACCCGGCGTGTGGCCGGCAACACCCGCCGCAACGTCGACGAACCCATCAACCTGTCCTCGCTCACCAAGAAGGTGGCGCGCAAGGAAGTCAGCGCCATCGAGCACTACCGCGACATGGTGCAGCAGGGCATGATGGCCGAGTCCGGATTCTCCGGGCGTCCCGACTATGGTCGCGCCCAGGCCCTGTACTGCGAAGCCGCCCGCGGTGGCTACCCCGACGCCATGGTGCGCCTGGGCTGGATCTACGAGGAAGGCAAGGGTGTTCCCAAGAACACCGACATGGCCGCCACGCTCTTCCAGCGCGCAGCCCGCTTCGGCAGCGACATCGCCCAGGACCTCACCCAGCGCTACAAGATGGGCAAGGAAGTGCTGCCCCCCTGCGTCAAGGGCAGCATCGTCGAGAAAGGCTCTGCCGAGCGCTCGGCCAGCGTCACCGAACTGGCTGCACTCAGCAACCACACCGCTCGCAGCCGCAATCCGGTGGCTGGCGCCGCACGTACCAAGATCGTCAACCACGTCATCGCCGAGGCCCGCAAGTACAAGCTTGACCCTCGCCTGGTGCTGGCCGTGATGTCCACCGAATCCGCATTCAACCCCAACGCCCGTTCCGATCGCAACGCCTTCGGGCTCATGCAGATCATCCCGGAAACGGCCGAACGCTTCGGCGTCACCGACATCATGGACCCGGTGCAGAACATCCGGGGCGGCATGGCCTACCTGCGCTGGCTGCTCAACTATTACCGGGGTGACGTGAGCCTGGTGCTGGCCGCCTACAACGCCGGCGAAGGCGCCGTCGATCGCTACAACGGCGTGCCGCCCTATGCCGAGACGCTGGCCTACGTCCAGCGCATCCGGGCCGCCTACCCGTTCGACTTCCACCCCTACGATCCCAGCGCCACGGCCAGCAGCTCGATGTTCAAGGAAAAGGGAAAACCGAAGGACACCACGCTGTCGGCCAACCAGCCGGCCTCCCGTGACCGCAACAGCTGAACCACAACAGCCGAGGTCATCCGGGATCGTTCCAGGGTCTGTGCATGAACGGGCCTTTCAGCCCGCCTGACGCAACAAGGCCCGCCTCATCAGCGGGCCTTTTCATTCATGACAGGGCCTTGTCACGCGCTGGCAAGGATCCGAGCCGCGAACGGCCTGGGTAGTCGACAGACTCACCACTGAAACAGCCGTCCTGAAACGGCCATCGCTCACGCTGTCCGCCTTGCTCGCACCTGACCTGCCATCCGGCTACCGAGTCCATCGGTAGCCCATCCTGCACCCGGGATCAACCTGCCGCCTCGCTCTTGTCCTCACCATCTGCCGTCGTGCAGACGGCAGGATGTACGGCCGGCGCTGAAGCATCAGCGGGCGTGGACATCAACGGTTTCGGATCCACCAGTCCCAGCAGACTGCCCCCCGCCGTCGTGCCGGTTCCCTGACCCACAGTCCCACCCGACGACAGGTTGGGCGCGGCACCTGTCGACACCAGGCCCTGTCCCAGACCCCAGCGAACCGGCCCCTTCTCCGGCAGGAAATAGGAAGGATCATGCCGCTGCGGCGCAGGCCCCGTATTGCTCTGCACCGGCGTGCGTTGGGGTACAGGACGCAGCGTGCCGGCGCCCAGCGTGCTCCCCTGGCCCATGGGCACATTCGACTTCACGGCAGCCATCAGCAGGGGCGAGCGCCGTGCGGGCGACATCATCCGTGTCGTGGCCACCACCTTCACCGGAATCCGTCCCTGCAGGTAGTACAGGCAGTTGCCGCTTCCAGCCGCCCCCTGGGCCACCAGGCCCACCAGTGAGTCACAGCCGTGCAACGTGCGCATGGCCTTCAGGAACAGGGTGGATACCCCCGGTACCCGCAACGGTACCCCGTAAGTCACCTCCAGCCGCAGCATGTTGGCATCGGCCAGCGTCTGACCGGAACTGCGCCCGATCGGCTCGTTCCCGTGATAGCCAGACGCCCCACTAGCTGGCATCGTCTTCTCACGCCGGTTGTCCAGGTTGTCGTTCGGAATCTCGTCCTGTCCAGCAATCTTCTCGCCAAAAGGATCCAGCGCCGGCCCCGCCCAGTCCGAAAAACTCTCCAGCGTCGGAGACAGCTGCTTCACCTCGATCCATTGGGCAGTACGGCCCCCCGTCACATGCAGCCGCGCCTGCTGCTCCTTCAGCATCTTCTCGGCCATGCTGCCTGCCCCATAAAGCCATGGCACCAGCCCGCTGGCCAGGCCCTTCAGGATCGCCTCCTCGTCCGCGTGCTCGACCGCCCCCGCCCGTGCCGCCTCCTGCAAGGCGTAGCCCACCGACTGGCGCGCATGAAAGACCAGCACCATCTGCACGACGGCCATGCCGACCAGCAGCAACGCCGGAACGGCCACCACCAGCTCCACCATCGACACGCCACGCTGCCGATCTCCCTGCCGCCCACCATCCCGAATATGGGGAGCAGCGAAAGAAGCTGATACTGCCATTTGGGAATCGTTCATGATGATTTCACGCAGGGTTCCGACGAGACACGTGCACCGTCGGCACCCCATCCAGATACTCGATCACCGGCCTTTTAGCAGCAGCCTTGCCGGAACCTTGTCCCGCCATGCCTTCCGGCACTTCTGCACCGACCGCAATGGGCGCTGCCGGATCAGTGGGCGGGAGCAAAACGGACGCGGACGGCTCCCCGGAGCCTGGCTGCACCGGATAGCCGATCAGCATCACGGGTGGTGACGAGCTCTTCGGACGGTACGCATCCCTTTCCGCCTGCCGCATCGGCTTCTGCCCGACAGGATTGCTCGATATCTTCCCGTGGCGAGTGACCTGTGCTGCCCGATTCTCCTGAACCGTTCGTGCATCCATGTCCATGGATAGGGCATCCGGCCCCGCCGCGTTCACGGCCCGAGAAAAGGCGTAGTCACGAGAAACACCTGAACCACCGGAAACGCCTGAAGAAATAGCAGGACTGGTCGGGACGCCCCCCAGCATCTGCTGGATCCGATTCACCTGAGCCAGCACGCTGTCCACCAGCACGGCTTCAGCCTGATCGGTCAGGCCCGCCGCTTCGCGCACAGCCGGACTCTGCTGCAGCAACGCAATATGGTCCAGCGATGCCTGCGTCTGCGCCACCGACAGCGTCAGCAGGTTGACCATGCCCTTCAGACGCAACGCCTGTTGCTGCACGTCCGGCTCGGAATCACGGCCCGAACTTTCCTTCGTTGCACCTGCGCTGGCGCCCCTGGAGAATCCACGATCGGTACCCCGAGCACCCGACGCCGACGCGCCGTCTGACATGCCCGTTCCCGATTGGGCCGGGTCATCTGCCAGAAGATGACGGTAGGCATCCAGCGCTGCTCCGGCTGAGCCTGCACGCTGGTGGATATTGCCAACACGCAGCCAGGCCGCATTCCGATACTGCGGCGCCAGTTCGATCAGCGACGAGAAGATGCGCAGCGCCTCGACATCCTCGCCGTTGCGGTAATGCCGTTCCGCTTCATCGTGGAGCTGCTGCAGCATCTGCGCCGACAGCCCGTTCTGGTTCAACGCCATGCGAGGGCATGACAGTGACGCCTCCGTCCCAGCTGCGTGTGGCACCATTCGCCTTGCATTCGTCCCAACCGGCGTACTGGACGGTGCATTGCACCGGGAGCCATCCCACCCTGGCTGAGTCGCCTGGGCAACCGGCATCGCCAGCATGGCCGCACCGCACACCAGCGATGAAAGCATCAGCCCCCTGGCACCGACCACGCCCCCTTCCCTGCGGCGCATCACTGCTGAGCTGAGAGGTTCAACACTTCCGGATCGAATCTTCATGACATGCTCTAAGCGAAAGGACTTCATGATGGAATGTCCGTGACACGTTTCCAATGAATGAGAGGCTCAAGGCTTGCCGAATGACATGTTCCAGGTTCACGACATGTCATGACATGAACCGGGCAGGAATCCTGAGAAGGGCCCGGCCACATGGCATGAACGACCACCCCGCGGATGGCCTTCACCACGTGGTCGGATGTCCTCCACCACGTGGTTTTACTTCGCAGCCCTGCACGTTCCGCCCTCCTGACTGAAGATGTCAGCATCCGGCTCCAGTTGCAGTCGCATTCCCGGGTGAATGTCCAGCCGGGAGACTTCACCTTCCCGAAGCTCCAGCACCGCGCGGGCACGACGGCAGATCCGCATCCCGAAGCGCCGCAGACGACAGCAGCGCAGCACCTTCTGGTCACGGTCCAGAAACACGATATCCAGCGCATGCGCCATGCCAATCCCATGGACGGCATTCGTCATCGGAAAGAACATGCCGGCGCCGCGCCGCGGTTCCGGATACGCAATCAGTCCGCGCGCCCGCTGCCACCAGGTATGTGCATGGTGCACGTGGATGCGCACGCGATCCGTGTCGAATTCGGCATGGGCGTTCATCAGAATAGGCCTCCTTCCATAATCCGGATGGCGATCGGGAAGAACACGATGATGAAGGTGCACGGAAATATGCAGATCATCAGCGGAAACAGCATCTTGACCGGCGCCTTCAGCGCCATGGCCTCGGCCTGCATGAAGCGTTCATTGCGTCGCTGATCGGCTTGTGCCCGCAGGATCGGTCCCAGGCTGGACCCCTGCTTCTCGGCCGTCAAGATGGCGGCCACCCAGTTGGAGATGGCCGGAATGCGCAACCGTTCAGCCAGCGCCCGCAACGACTCCGCCCGAGTGCGCCCGGCGCGGATGTCACGCAGCACACGGCGCAACTCCTCGGACATCGGGCCTGCCGGCCCCTTGTCCACCGCATGCTGCAACGCCCCCGTCATGTTGGAGCCCGCCTCGATGGCCAGCGTGATGATGTCCAGGTAAAAGGGCAACGCCTTGGCAATCTGTCGAGTGCGGCGGGCCCCCAGATCACGCAGCCAGCTCATCGGCAGAAAGGCGCCCACCACGAGGGCCAGCACACCCCACGGCAGGCTGGGCAACCCATGCGGCAGCCACGCCAGCACCAGCAGCGCCAGGGCCAGCAGCGCGCCCAGCACCTGACCGGCCACGAACTGCTCCGGTGTCAGCGCAAACTCCAGACCCCCGCGGCGCAACTGCTCATGCAGTCGTCGTCGCATCGTCGGCGACACCAGCGGCGTCACCCAGAACGTCGTCGCATGCCCCAGCCAGCCCAGCAGCGCCCAGTAGCGGGGCGGTTCATCCTGATACTCGTTCTTCTGCTGCTTCGGAACCTCGGCCGCCGCACGTGATCCCGCCAGCATGAAGAGCCATATGCACAACACCAGGGCACCGATGGCCACGAAAGGCAGCGCCGATGAAATCCAGCCATTCATGATCTTTCCTCACTCAGATATCGATGGCCATGATGCGGCGGATGAAGAGCAGCCCCACGATTTCCAGCACGGCCACCACGCTGCACACGATCCAGCCCTGCCAGCTGTGCAGCAGCGGCGCCATGGCCGTGGGCTCGATGGCAAACAGCGCCGCCCCCACACCCAGCGGCAGCAGCACCATCACCCAGCCCTGCATCCGACCCTGCGCGGTCAGCGCCATGATCTTGTCCTCCAACGCCATCTTCTTGCGGATGGTGTCGGCCAGCCGCTCCAGCGTCTCGGCCAGGTTGCCGCCGCTTTCATTGGCAATGCGCACCGCGGCCCCGAAAAGTCGCAGGTCGTCGCAGCCCATCCGGCGTTCCAGATTCAGCAGCGCATCATCCAGCGTCACCCCCAGCCGCAGCTCCCGCAGCATCAGCTCGAACTCCTGACCACCGGGTGCGGGCAGCTCGCTGGCCATCTGCCGCAGCGCCAGCGTCATGCTGGCACCCGCGCGCACCGCGCCGGCAATCAGCATCATGGCATCGGGCAGTTGCCGGGCAAACAGCTTGCGCCGCTGCGCACCCAGGTGACGGATGAGCAGGCTGGGTAGCGCCCCCAGCGCGACAATGGCTGCCACCACCAGGAAGAGCGATCCCGTCAACAGCCAGATGAGGCCGCAGGCCAGTGCGCACAGCAGCAGGTTGGCGCGAAACAGCCGGTCCACGTCGACAAACAGCAGCAGGTCCTTCATGCCGTGTCCAACGCGACCGCTGAAATGCCGTCGATAGCCCTCACCGGCCTTCACGGCACCCGGCATCAGCACCAGCACCGCCATCACTACCGCCACGCCCAGCGACAGTGCCGCCACCCAGAACCATCCATCGAATCCAGTCGAAGCATTCATCATTGCGTGCCCCTTGCGTCTGGCCGCTCACGCGGTCACCGCGTCGTCCTCGAAGATGCTGAAGTCCACGGCCACCCCACGATCACGCAGCGCCTCATAGAACGAAGGCACCTCATCACAGGCCCGGAAGCGTCCCTGCACACGGCTGTTCTTCAGCCCGGTCTGCTCATAGCGGAAGATCTCGTGGCTCTGGATCTTGCCGCTCTCCACACCGCACACCTCGGTGATTGACGTGATGCGGCGAGACCCGTCCGGAAAACGTGCCTGGTGGATGATCAGGTCCACGGCACTGGCAATCTGCTCGCGCAGCGCCGCCAGCGGCAGCTCCACGCCGGCCATCAGCATCAGCACCTCCAGCCGCGACAGCACGTCGCGCGGCGTGTTGGCGTGAACCGTCGTCATCGAGCCCTCGTGACCGGTATTCATCGCCTGCAGCATGTCGAGCGCCTCGCCGCCACGGCATTCACCCACGATGATGCGATCGGGCCGCATGCGCAGCGCGTTCTTGACCAGATCCCGGATGGTGATGGCCCCGCGCCCTTCGGCATTGGGAGGCCGCGATTCCAGCGACACCAGGTGCGGGTGCATCAGCTTCAGCTCGGCCGCATCCTCGATGGTGATCAGCCGCTCGCCTACCGGAATCAGGTTCGACAGCACGTTCAACAGTGTGGTCTTGCCCGAGCCCGTGCCGCCCGAGACGATGATGCTCTTGTGCTGCTCCACACAGATACGCAGGAATTCCATCATCGCCGGCGAGGCGCTCTGGTTGGCCACCAGCGTATCGGGCGTCATCACCGTGCGGTTGAAGCGCCGGATGGTGATGGTGGGTCCCTTCAGCGCCACCGGCGGAATGATGGCATTGACCCGCGAACCATCGGGCAGACGTGCATCCACCAGCGGCGAGGACTCATCGATGCGCCGGCCCAGCGGCGCCACGATGCGCTCGATCACGTTGCGGATGGCATCATCGTCCGAGAACGCCAGCGGCACCTGCTGCAGCTTGCCCTTGCGCTCCACGAAGATGTCGGTGGCACTATTGACCATGATCTCGCTGATCAGCGGATCGGTCATCAGTCGCTCCAGCGGCCCCAGGCCCACGGCCTCGTCCACACTGTCCTGCACCAGCATGTCGCGGTCGATGTCGGGCGGCAGGTTCTGCATGCCGGCCACGATCCGCTCCACCGCCGAGCGCACCTCGGCCTTCACCTCGTCGGCCGAGAACTGCGTGAGGTTGCTGCGCCGCAGATCGATCACCTCCAGCAGCTGCCGCTGGACCAGGCGCCGCCAGCCCAGCGCCTTGCCCTGTTCCTGAGCGGCCCGCGCATAGTCGGCCAGACGGACCTGGTCGATGCCGTCGTCGGCACCGCGCCAGCCGGCATCGGCAGCAGCGCCCATGGACACAACCTTGCCGCCGTCCCTGACGCCAGCACCGCCGGACGCTTCACCTTGCTCATCAGCGTCACCTGCTTCGCCTCTGATGGCGTCGGGGCGCTCACCGGAATCGCCGTGCTCACCCGAATCGCTGAACTCCCCCTGATCGCGGCGGTCAGCAGCCACATGGCCGCCCACAGAGCCAGAGCCAGAGGCTCGGCCATTCCCATCCGGGCTTCTGTCTGCACGGCGACCCTCTTCTGCCGCCGGCACTGCGTCGTTCACCGGCGTGGCCAAGGTTCTTCCTGAGATGCCCTGCCCCGACTGACCATCGCCGTGATCAGAAGCCCCCGCGTCTTCCGATCGGCAGCTCACCGCATTCCGAAGCAATGCCGAAGCCCCGGTCGCGGCATGATCCCCGTCGGGTGCAATCTTCGGCGCTGCGCGTGCCTCCGTCCCTTCGACATCCGTCTCCAGCCCGTCGTCATCCAGCAGCGCCGAACGCCCCGATGCAGGAAGCCGTAGCCCGCTACCCTGCACGCGCAGCCGATAGCCAGCCACCACAATCTCGTCCCGTTCGGACAGCGGGCCGTACTCCACCACCCGCTCGCCGTTGACGCGGGTACCGACGATGGTGCCCAGGTCCACCAGCTTCACGCCACGGCCAATGCGTTGCAGCTCGGCATGCACTCGCGCCACGCGCCAGCCGCCCAGCTGCACCTCGGCCTCCTTGCCCCGGCCGATACGGCACGGCAGGCCCGCCACCGGAACGGTGCGACTTTCCCTACCCTCTTCCTCGATCACGATTTCCAGCATGTCCGTCACCTGACATTGAAAGGCTTTCATTGCACCGCAAGCGGCTTCCATCGTCGCGGCATCCGTGCCGCCTGCCATCGACCGGCCTAGTCCATCCCGGCGACCATGGCGGATGGGCGCTGCGACGACCAGGCTCAATCCAGCATGTCGAACTGCTTCTTGAGCGCATCGGCCCGCTGCTGCAGGGCCTGAACACGAGGATCCACGGCGGGTGCCGAACCCTGCTCGCTGAGCCTGGGCGTGATCAGCACCACCATCTCGGACTCACGCTGACGGAAACGCTTGGATCGGAAAAGATGGCCCAGGATGGGCAGGTCACCCAGACCCGGAATCTTGGTGATGGCGCCCGACATCTCGTTGCGCACCATGCCGGCAATCACCAGCGTCTCACCCGGGCGCAGGTTCACATCGGTGTTGGAACTCTGCTTGCGCAGGCCCGGCACGCCGCGGACCGTCACCTCGTCGTCGATGGACGAGATCTCGGTATGCAGGCTGGCGGAGATGATGCCCTGTGCGTTGACCACCGGTTCCACCTCGAAGCGCACGCCGTACTCCTTGAAATCGACGCTGGCCGCACCGTTGGCGTTCAGCATCGGAATGGGCAGCTCGCCGCCCGCCACGAAGCGTGCCTTGCCACCGGAGCGGGTGGAGAGACGCGGTTCGGCCAGCACGGCGGCATCACCGTTCTGCACCATCAGGTCGATCATGCTGCTGAGCGACGACACCATCGATGCACTGGTGGCAAAAGGATGAATGCGCGGCGCAACGGCAAAGCCTCGCGTAGCCGCAGCGCCCCCTTCCGGCAGGAACGCCCCGCTGCGCTTGAAGTCACCGATGACGCCGAAGCTGGGGCCTGACACCGCCCAATCCCCGGCACTCCCGCCCTGCCAGCGCACGCCCAGCTGCTTGAGCGCATTGCGGCCGATCTCGATCATCTTCACTTCCAGGTTGATCATCTGCTCATAGCCGCGACGGCTGACCAGACTGATGACCTGCGGGTAGCGCTTGACCAGCTCGGCCGCACGCCAGGCGCCTTCCTCGGTGGGGTTCTGACCTTCCAGCAGGATCCGGTCGCCCATCGCCCGGGCACGCACCCCACTGTTATCGCCCAGCAGCAGGTTCATGTCCTTCGCCAGCCGCACGCTGTTCGATTCCGTCACCAGAATCTGATACTTGCGGATACCGCCCCCCTTGAGCCACAGGTGCAGCGTCGTCTCACCCGGCGCTTCCGGAATCAGCAGGAGCTGCCGGTCATCCAGCCAGTTGGCCTGCAGCACGCGCCCCGAGCCCAGTGCAATGCGAAGCACCTGGCCCACCTCCATCAGATGCCCCTGCCCCAGCGACAGGGTGATCGTTTCGACTTCATCCGCCGCCGTCAAGGTGGACGTCGGACGAAGAACGGATGCCGCAGGGCCACCCTCATTCATGCGCGTGGTCGTGCGTGTGGGCGTTTTCGTGGACGTACGCGTCACGTCAGGCGTCGCAGCAGCAGGCTTCGACGTGGCCGGCATGATCACGTCTCTGGCTGATGCAATTTCCTGCCGGTTCGCGCTGGAGACGCCTCCCGATGGATTCAGCTCCTTGCGCAGCTGCTGCTGCCGCTCCGCCGCAGCCAGCAGCACGGCTCGCCGATCAACCGCGGGCCGGGCACTTGCCGCCGCAGGCGTCACGACAGGCTGGACTTGCGGTGCCACGTCCTGTTGCTGGCCAAGTTGCGTATCCCGCCGGGCGGATGCGTGCATGGACGACACACGTTCCCCCGATGCCGACACCGCGGCTACAGTCAATGTCGATGTCGATGTCGATGTCGATGTCGCTATGGATGCTGCTTTGGATGCAGATTCCGGGGTTGAAGTCGTGACACGGACCAGCAAGGCCTCCAGGGGATCTTCCCCCTGCATGCCCTTTGCCGCACCTGTAACAACCGGCATGGCATTTCCGGATTGAACCTGCTTCATTACACCATTGCTCGATGCTGCCACCGGCGCGCCCTGCGCCAGTGCAGACTGCATCGAAAGCGCCCCCAACAGTGCCACGCAGATCGTCCTGGGCCAGAAGAATCGGGAAGAGAACGAATCAGCCTTCATGGTGTGGCGTTCCCGCAGCGACGGTTCAAACGAGGATGGGATATGAGAAAACATGGCGTGCTCTGCTTTCACGAGAATTCGGAATGAGGGATCAGCGATTCGTCAACGAATTGCCGGATGCCTCGGCCTGAACTTGCGCCTGCATCGGTGCCTGGGTCATCGTCGGCGTCTGTGCCTGTGCCTGAACAGCCATCATCGGCGTGGCAGACTTGGCAGCTCCGGGCTGCAGGCTGTAGGCCGGCATCCGTCCGATCATCGGCTGGCCCATGCCCCCCACGATCATCTGCGGACGACGATCCTGCCGTGCCACCACCTTGCGAGGTGCCACCGCCGGACGTGCCGGCTGCGGGAACAGGCTGCGCAGGTCCACGGCCGCAGCATCCATCGGCATGCCGTCGTCAGGGTTGCGCAGCACGGCCGTCAGCCGGCCGGCACGCTGCGCTACAATGAGACGTTGCGCCTGGCTGGGCGTCACTTCCACCGTCACCGACGAGAAGCTTCGATCATCGCCGTTGTCGTTTGCGCCAGGCCGCACCTGGCGGCCCGTGGCCATCACCAGCAGGTTCTGCAGAAGCGGCACAGTGGCGTCGTGCTCAGCCTCACCATGCCCACTGGCTGAAGGGGGTCGCGCCGTCAGCAGCAGATCGATGCGGTCCCCCGGCTGCAGCATGCCGGATATGGAATTGATCTCGTCGACGGAAATGGTCAGTGCGCGGATGCCCGGCTTGACGCGCGACGAGAACACCAGCTGCTCGGCGGACGACACGGCGGCCGTCGAAAGCATCTCGCCGGGACGCATGGGCAGCAGCAGACGCTGGCCCACCAGGGCGTCGAACTGTTCCGGCGTCACGACCGAGCTGGACACGTATTCGGCCGGTACGGAGCGGATGGCCATGGTTTCGCCGCTCACGATCTCGCCCTTGTCGAGCGTGGCATTGGCCACCACCACATCGACCATCTGCTGGGCCACGGGCGCCAGGCGCTCGCGCTCGGCCTGGACCTGTTCATTCACATAGCGCGAGCCGGCATAGATCGCCACGCCACCGCACAGCATGGCGGCTGACATCAGCAGCAGGTTTCGATGACGTTCGAGGATCCGGATGACGATGGGATTCATGGCAGTGACATGGCGTAGGAAAAGTGGGAATAGTTCTGCTGAATGGCGACCAGAATCTTCTTCATCGCGCTGGGCTCCCCATGAAAGAGGACCAGACACAGCGCAAGTCCGATCAGCAGATACTCGATGGAGGCCTGCCCGCGCTGAGAAAGCCGCTGGCGTCGGCCGATGTCGACATGGTGCGCGGGTTCGCCTCCTGGGCCCATGTCACAATGAAGCCCCTGCAAACCTGGCCTAGTCCGGGCGGCGATTTCTGACGGACAGGCGGCCACATGGATGATCCGATGCGTGACTTTCATCACCGCCTCCAGTGCATCACGGCGAACTGCCGGTTGCCTTGCTTCGAGACGGCCAACACCACTTCCTCGCGCTGTCGGCCGTAGATGGTGGCCAGGGCGTCCTTGCCACCGTCCTCACGCGAATCGCTGATCAGCTGATAACCCTGCTTCTGAAGCTTGCGACCGATCCAGTTGTCCAGGCGCACCACACTGTCATCCGTACTGGCCACGAAGGTGCTGGTGCGGTGTCCGCCATCCACATGGGAAATGGCGGGCATCGGCCGCGCCGTGGCCGGCAGCAGCCCCTGGAACCAGCGCTCATCCTCGGCCAGCGCTGCCTCAGCCTTCTGGTCAGGCTTCCAGCGAATGCGCCGCCCCTCGATGCCCGGGCCACTGCGCTTCATCTCCACCGTCTCGATGACATCGCCGTCCATATGCGTCATGACCTGCCAGCCATCACGCTGGCTGCGCATCGGCGGCAGGTCCGGACTTGCCCAGTCCTCCTCCAGACGGCGCATGGCGTCTTCCACCGAACCGCTGTCCCGGAACTGGCTGACGCTGACACGACCGCCAGGCAGCAGGCTGTCGGTCATCAGCATCTGCTCATGCGGCTGAAAGCGCGACGCAGCCTGGGCAGGCATCGACGCCATGCCGATGCCTGCCAGCAGCATGGCAGCCAACATCGTTCTTGCATTGGGGCACTTTTGCATGCTCATGGACGTGTCTCCGTGTTCGGTGGCGGGAGACGGTCCTCCGGAACAATCTCCACATCCACCTGGTGGTAGTTGAACTTCTTGCCGTTGCCTTTCTTGAAGACCGAGCTCGGCGCACGGATGAGGTGAACCAGGGGTTGATGAACCAGCTCGATGAACCGCTCGGGATCGCCGTTGGGCAAGCTGTTCACCATGTCCGTCGGCAGAACATGGGCGACATCGTTGGTGGCCTTGATCAGCTCCCGACCGGATGGCAGGCGTCGCCCCTTGTCCAGACGGGACGCCAGGCTGCTGGCTTCCGATCCCTTGGCACTGGACGCATTCCAGGCATCGGCCAGTATCCCCAGGCGGCTGTCGAAGGTCAGCATCGGGTCATGATTCAGGTTCAGCTTGCCCCACAGCCACGTATCCATCGGTGCACGACTCTGGACCTGCGCGGAGAACAACCCGCCACGAGCCGCCAGCCCGAAACGGCCTGGGCCGGACACATCCGATGCAGCACTCAGGAGTTCTTCAACGCGTCGCTGTCCCTTGAACGCGTCGAAATTCTCGTGATCGATCCTGAGCGCCACATCCTTGTAGCTCTGCAACAGCGCATTGCCTTTCCGGTCCACCCAGAAGCGGTTCCGCTCCTGTTCCAGCTGATCATCCGCCGGGGTTTCATCGGACCGCAGGCCAAGCAATGTCTTGCTGAAATGGCGCCGACGGATCTGGTCAGCAATGTCATCCGCTGCCTGGCCGTTTCGACAGGCCTCGAAGCGGACCGAACACTCGAAGGCTGCGGTGCGCGATGCCGACACCGTGGCCTGTCGCATGTCCTGGTACTTGGCCAGCAGCGGTACCGCCACAAAGAACGGCAGCATCACGAAGGAAATCACGACCATGGTTTCCGCCAGTGCCTGGCCACGCTGGCCGCGCCCTGAAATGTTTTCCTTGAGGAGCATGTTCATCTCCCGATCGTTCCCAGGGCGCCTGCCATGACCCGCTCCTGCGCATCCACGCCCACCAGACGCACCTGCCAGTAGGGGCTGTACATGCTGGCGTACTCCACCCGTTCATTTCCGCCCGGCGGGCGGCGGAAGTACACCTGTGCAGACGACATGGCGACCATGGCCGCATCTCCGCGGAAGTCTGCAAACGCGTCCTTCAGCTTGAGACGCCCTACCCCCAGACCGGTCTGATCGGCCGTGTTGATCGTGTTCTTCTTCTGGATCACGCCAATCACCGTCACCTTGTCGGTGGGGAAACGACTGTTTTCCCGCATGGCCTTGCTGTTCTCATCCAGATCCCTGACCGCGGGAAGGCCCAGGTAGGCTCTCGCCGACCAGAACCCGGATCGGTCGATCAGCCGATAGGCGCGCCCGTTATCATGCTTCTGGCTGCTGGCCTGCCCATTCAGGCGGTCCATGGACTGCTTGGGATCCTTGGCAATCTCGACGCCACTCCAGGCCAGAGGCATGGCCTCCCGCGTCCTTCTCTTGTGCCACCATCTTCTATGATGGATGGACAACGTGTCATAGGACTGCCACCGATCCATGGCGTTGGTATCGTGATCCCGGATCATTTCCGTCTGACCGCGCCAGACCAGCACGTCCTTAGTCCCCAGTATCCGGAGAGTCAGTCCCCGATTCACCGAATACTCATCCAGCGATCGCTGGACGAGATCCTTGAGCCGCGTCCGATCCTCATCGCCATGGTTGCGGGTCATCTGATCACCCAGTGTTCCACGGATCAGATAGCCATGAAAGCGCTCATCCGTCTTCTTCATCACCTCATTGGTGAGCTGGTTCAGCACATAGCCATTGGTCGTTCCCCATATCACATCCTGGCTGACGGCCAATGCATGGATGTAGGCGCTTCGTCCGGCCACTTCCACCGCGCTCATGATCCGAAGTGCCTTGTTCAGGTTGGTGACGACCCGTTCAACAGCGCGCAGATAGGCATTCAGGGGCGGGATCACTCTGGACACGGTTTCCAGGTTCTTGACGGCCTGGGTGATGAAGCCCGCGTATGAAACCAATGTCGCGGTCTGCGCAATGGCCACTTCATTGAAGATGATGGCGCGATTGCTGTAGGCATAGTAGTTGAAGGCACGGGCCCGCCAGAGGCCGGCGCTGTAGGCAGCGGCATCCGTGGCATTGACCAGGCGCATGCGCGCCGTGGTGACCTGTCCGGTCGAGAACTGGTAGAAGGTCAGCACCGCCACGATGACCAGCAGGAACATGCCGAAGATCAGCGCCTGACCGGACTGTCGTGCAGCAGGTCGTCGGCCAGATCGACGGGATGAAAAGGCCCGGGTGCGTGAGCAGCCGGGCCGGATCGTGTGTCGCATCACATCATGCTCCAGACGAGTTGACGGACAATGCGGAGTCGATGGTCACAAGGGGGCGGCTTCGGCGAGTACAAGGCGTCTGTCCTGCCCGATGCAGCCTCGACCCCTGTCGGACGCCGCATCGGAGGCATGGAAAGACCGTATGACCGAAGCCGCGCTCCCTGCCATCAGTGGTTGTTGCTGTTGTAGTTGTTGAGCGTGGCCTTGGCCTTGGCGGCATTGACCGCCTTGTCGCTGGCGCTCTTGGCCTCCTTGATGCCTTTGTCCGCATTCTCGCCAGCCAGCTCCAGCGCAATGCCGGCGGTGGCGCCACGTACCGACTGACCCAGGAAGGAGTAGACGCCGATGGCGGCCACACCCACCAGTGCAACGATGACGATGTATTCCGTCATGCCCTGACCCAGCGATTTGCGGCGGGCAACGGTACGGGTGGCGGTGCGGGGGGTGCTGACTGCTTGTGCCATTTGGAAGCTCCGTGTGGCTTGTTGAAGGAGGCTCCATCTTGGCGGATCAAGGCCTTTCCGACGATCGGCATCGCGGATGGCCCGGCCTAGTCCGACAGGTGTCCGTGGGGACTGAAATGCGCGGCCCATCGGTATCCGACAGCTGTGATCGATTTCCTGAAGTGGCGCATGCTCTCTGGGAAAACGCCTTCACCTGGTCGAGAACCCGGGAGAAATAAGCACAGACAAAAGGCAGATTTCCTTGCCTGACCACGCGGGCGCTCGTCCCGATGGCTCGGTCGATTGGCCGATCGGAATCGCCGTTCATCAAGGCTTTCCAGGTACTCTGCACCGGTGGTGTCCGGGCCTGTCACCCATCATCCCCTGCCGGGTCTGGCTCCTTTGTGCATGAGAGAGGTAGCGATGTGCCAGAATGGGCGGCTCCCCTTGACCCGTCGCCCCTGGAGTGATCCGCCATGTCTCGCCCCCCTGATCATGCCGTCGACGAAACCGCCAACGGACCGTCTGACAAGCCTTCTGGCTCCCTGCCGCTGACGGCCGAACAGATCGCCTCCCAGCTGCGCTGCCCACAAGGCGAGCTGGGCAAGGAATTCGGGCGGGTGATGAACCTGCGCAACCTGTCGATGATCCTGGGAGCGCTGGCGCAGCTGGATCTGCAGGCGGGCAATCGGGTGCTGGAGCTGGGAGCCGGCGATGGCGGGCTGCTGGGGTATCTGCTGTCACGGGCGCCCGAGCTTCAGTACATCGGGCTGGACATCTCGGAGACGATGGTGGCGCAGGCTCAGGCCTTCAATGCCCCCTTCATCCAGGCCGGCCTGGCCGATCATGTGCTTTATGACGGCACACGGCTGCCGCTGTCAGATGCGTCGTTCGATCGGGCGCT
>CAUVLK010000012.1:0-18018 GCA_963552635.1 uncultured Lautropia sp.
TCAGCGCCCTTCTTGAACACCCGCTCACCTTCCTTCAGCGTCATGTCCTTCAGCGGACCCATCTCCATCACGCCGTTCTTCATGTTCATCTCGTGCAGCTCCACCCGGGCGCTGACATCAGGCACCTCGGCACGCACCAGCTTCACCGGAGCGCCCGTGTGATGGAAATGCACGAAGGCACCCGTCATGTCCTTTCCGGACACCACTTCCTGAATCACGCAATTCGTCAGCTTGGTGTGCGATGCCGTCTCGGCTGCTCCGGCCTGGCCGGAAATCAGCAGAGCCGGAGCTGCCAGCAGGGCTGCCATCGAAAGAACTGTCGACTTCTTCATGGTGAAACTCCTTCGGGAAATGAATGGGGCGCATGCCGCCCCCAGGAAAAACAAGGACAGAAAGATCTTGGGACGCCCACGCAGCCACCGGCATGGCACATGGACGCAAAGGGCCGCCCGTCAATCACGGTCGGAAATCCATCCGGCGAACCGTCACCTCAGACAGATGGCTGGACACGAACACGGGCCGAGCCAAGGCCGGATGCGGAAGCCGACGTCTCACCAGCCGGCACCCCACTCGCCTCGTCAGCTTTGGCCGGAGCATCGCTCTTCGCAGGAGCCGCGCCCTTTGCCGGGGCATGATTCCCGGTCTTGTCAGCGCCCGGCCTGGCTGCATCATGCTTCTTCCCGGAGGCCTTGGCCGGTTCGCCCAGCACGCGGTCCAGCTCCTGGGTCAGCCCTTCAGGACCCATCTGGTAGTCGTAGACATCCGCCAGCTTCCGGTCAGGGCCGATCAGGTAGATCAGCGCACTGTGGTAGACCGAATACGGCACGCCGGGTTCCGGTTTTTCCAGCTTCTTGCCATCCAGCCGGTAGCCGAATGTCGCCCCCAGTATGTCGGCGAGCGCCCGGATGTTCTTCATGCTGCCCGTCAGACCCACGATGCGCTCGTCGAAGAAGCGCACATACTGATCCAGCCGCTCTGCACTGTCATTGACCGGATCGATGGTCACGAACACCGGCACGATGGCATCCGGATTCTTCAGCGCCTGCATCACCTCGCCAAACTCGAACAGCGTGGTCGGGCAGATGTCAGGGCACGAGGAGTAGCCGATGGCCAGCAACAGGTACTTGCCCGGAAACGCATCCTGCGTCACCTTGCCCTTCACGCTCTCCAGGTCGAAGTGAATGGCGCGCCCCACTTCGGGCTGCCCTGCAGGCTCCACAACCGGCCCAGCCCCTGGCTGGCCAGCCTGGACTGCCCCTTTGTCCCCTTCCTGCGCCACGCCGTTTCCGGCCGCGACCAGCAGCCCGATGCTGGCTGCCACTGCCCACCGCTTCAACATGACCATCTTCTCCTGAAATCTGTTTTTTCCGACAAAACGGCCGAAGACAGAAAATACTGCCATCGGCCGTCAATGATACGACGCTTGTGCGTGCGCCTTCGGAATGATCGATTCCCGGTGATGGTCTCTTTCCATCCCTGTCAGGCATTTACTGAAAACCACCATTAAATGATTTCCAGATACCTGACCGAAAAACCGTCTCCTCCGGGCAACAGGAAACGGCCCCCCCGAAGAACAGGCCGTTTCCGTCGACGCTCAACCGATCACTTCTTCTCTTCCTTGTACTCGGTCGGCGCCTTGAGCTGCTCCATCAGGTCGTTGCTCCACTTGCCGTCGACCTTGATCTGGGCCAGAGCACCCAGGTCCAGAGCCTCGATCAGGTTGTGGTTCAGGTACACATACACGCCAGGCTGCTTGAAGGTGTACATGGCGGCACCCGTGGAACCCGCGGCAATGGCCCAGGTTTCCAGGTTCTGCGCCGGGGTGTCGGCCAGGTTGCCGCGCTCCCAGACGTAATCGCCATGACCACCGATCAGGTGCGGGTAGCTGAAACGGTTGGCCTGCGAGTGGTAGATCATCACCGTCTCGCCCACCTTGGCCGTCAGCGCGTTCTCGCCCGTATAGGCGCCCTTGCGCTCGCCGAACACGATGTGCGTCGGGATCAGCTTGTCCATGACCTCGCGGTCATCTGCCATGGACTCGGCAGCACTTTCATAACGCTTGTAGTTGCCGTTCTCGTCCTTGGGCAGGTAGAAGTCCTGCTCGCCGATGTAGTAGGCACGGTCGTAGTGCAGCTTCTTGCCGTTCTTGTCGCGCAGACCTTCCTTCGGCAGCACCGTGATGGCACCGTTCATGCCGTGCACCACGTGCCACGGAATCATTGCGCCGCCCGGAGCGCAGTGATAAACGAAGGTACCCGGCTTGGTGGCCTTCCAGCGAACCACCACTTCCTGACCCGGCTGAACGTGGGTCAGCTCGCCAGCGCCTAGAGCGCCCGTGGAAGCGTGGAAGTCGATGTTGTGCACCAGTTCGTTCTTGGCCAGGTTCTTCAGCGTCAGCTCGACGTAGTCACCCTCGTGAACGATGATCATCGGGCCGGGAACCGAACCGTTGAAGGCGAACGCCCACATGAAGACGCCCGGCTCAACCTCGATTTCCTTCTCTTCGATGAACATCTCGACCTGCACCACGCGCGGCGCCTTCGGCGGCGTCAGGCTGTGCTCAGGAACAAACGGAGGCTTGACCAGCTTTTGCTTCACGCGCTCCAGCTTCGCAATGCTGGCAGGCGCCTTGATAACATCGTAACCCGGCAGCCCGCCGGTGGTGGAGACAGCGGGATCGGCAGCGAAAGCCGCAGTCCCCACGAGGCAGGAACTCACTGCCGAGCAGATAAGCGCCTTGCGCATGACAGAAGCGATCATGGGAGATACCTCTCGATCGAAAAATGGTGCTGATTGAACGAAGTCAGACGTGCACAACAACCGTCTACATCTGGAATACAACGAGGATCAATCTATAGGATCGACCCCCCCCATCATTTGATGCCCATCAACTTTTCGACACAATCCGAAGAAAGTTTGATTCATGTCAAATGAGAGCAATTCTTTTTTGACGAACAACCTGCCAAAAACACTCGGACACTCGCCAAGATCCTTGCTGCAAGCCGTTCTCCAGCCGATATGCAAAAAAGCAACACCCCTGCCAGGCACCTTGCAAACACCAGAATAACCCCTGCCGTCAGACCCGTACATCAGCGTTCATGAACTCGGATTACCCCCTTCCCTTGACAACCGAGGTATACTGAAAGGTCTGGGGCCGACCTGGTTTCGACGGGGGTAGTGAAGCGGCTCAGGGCGTGTCGAGGGTCCGTTACCTCGTTAATCCACCGGAAAACCAATAAACGCCAACGACGAGCGTTTCGCACTGGCCGCTTAAGGCCTAGCCGCTGCACCGGGTTGTCGGTAGCCCGGGCCCCGTAAGGGGCAGCAGTGTCATTCTTACCGAATCGTCCCTGGCCGGGCCACCTGGTCAGGGCCTAAAACTCAGGTGGCTGGTTGCTGGTTGAGCCTGTGCGTCGGCGTAACGGCAACGAGATCTCAATGACGTCACTACACACGTAGAACTGGTCGCAGAAGACTCTCGGACGCGGGTTCGATTCCCGCCGGCTCCACCAGCATCCCAAGCCCGATCGCTCATCCCGGTCGGGCTTTTTTCTTGGGTAGCCCCTCCCCGCGACCAGACCGAAGGACGTTGTCGGAACATTGACCGGACAACCATAATCAGAATGCCGAAGGCCCCTTTCATGGAGCTGCGATGAGTACCCTCAACGTTCCCAGGACCGAACGCATCGACGTTCGTGCCAGCACACCCGTCAAGCAGCCGCTGCAGGAAGCCGCCCATGTCAGCAACAAGAACGCCAGCGATTCCCTGCTCGACGCCGGCATCACGGCAGCTGCCCAGACCCTGGCAGACCGCCGCCATTTCACACTGAATGAGCCCCAGTGGCAGGCATTCCAGGCTGCGCTGGATCGCCCCACCCAAAACAAGCCCCGTCTGAAGCAACTGCTGCAGGAACCAGGGGTGCTGGGGTGAGCCATCCATACGCCCCAGTCCGGAAACTGCTTCCCTCCGACCAGGTTGACACCTTCGACTGCGGCTCCCCACCGCTCAACCTGTTCCTGCAACGCTACGCCCCTCCTCCCCTTTAAAATAAGGGACAGAACAGCCTCAAGGGCAACAAGGCAGGAGCAAACCATGTACAAGAAACTTCTGGTCCCCCTGGATGGCAGCGCCACCGCTCAGCTGGCGCTGAGACACGCCGAAGCGCTGGCCAGGCTCAGTGGTGCGTCCATCATCCTGCTCTCCATTGTCGAGGAGATGCATTACAGCAACGGCTACGAGCGTCCGAAGGTGTATACCGAGCAGGTGCGGCCGCACTTCCTGGCCACGGCACGGGCCCTGCTGGAAAAGGCGGCCAAGCCCTTGCGTGACGGCGGCCTGTCGGTGGCGGCGCATGTGGTGGAGAGTGGCAACCACCGTGTCTCGGAGCTCATCGTCCAGCAGGCCAAGGACGAGCATTGCGACCTGATCATCCTGGGCACGCACGGCCGTCGCGGCATCGACCGGCTGTTGCTGGGCAGTGATGCCGAGCAGGTGGCCCGCATCGCGCCGGTGCCGGTCATGCTCGTGCGTACGGACGGCAAGGAGGCCTGATTTTCAGGGGCGCTGGTTGTAGTCCAGCGCAATGTCCAGCCACCGGTCGAATACGGGCCCGGTCAGTGCATCGGCCCGTACCGTGATCCAGCCGGTGGTCTTCTGCTGCTGCTTCCGGTTGCCGATGCGGGCCGGCTGTGCCGTGTCCCCGGCCTCGGCCAGCAGGCGCGCCTCGTCTTCGGGCGGGCAGCGCACCATCATGTCGCCGCTGCGGCTGGCAAAGGCCACGATATGGCCGTCCACCATGAAGGACAGGCCACCAAACATCTTCACTTCGCGCAGGCTGGGAATGCCCGCCAGCCGCTCGCGGATCCGCTGGGCCAAGGTTTCATCGTATGCCATGCGCCCCAGCATACCAGAGCGGCCCGCCCGCCTGGCACCCCTCCCCTTCAGTCATACCCCGTCATCGCCGGCAGCCACAGCGACAGAGCCGGCACGTAGGCAATCAGCAGCAGCGCCAGGATGCTGACCAGCGTGAAGGGTACGACCTTGACCACGATCTGCTCCACCGTCATGCCGCTGATGCCGGAGGCAACGAACAGGTTCTCACCCAGCGGCGGCGTCTGGAAGCCGATGGAGAGCGCACAAATGACCACGATGCCCACGTGGGTGGGATCGGCGCCCAGCATGTACATGATCGGCATCAGCACCGGCACGAGAATCATGATGGCCGCCAGTGTTTCCATGAACATGCCCACGAAGAGCAGCAGTACGATCAGGAAGAGCCACACCACTTCCAGGCTGTCGGTCATGCCCAGCAGCTGCGTAGCCAGTTGCGCGGGGATTTCCTCTTCCACCAGCACCCGGCCGAACACTGTGGCCGCGAACAGGATCAGCAGCACCCGCCCGGTGATCCAGGTGGTGGCCAGCAGGGCTTCCCGCGCCTTGGCCCAGGTGATCTCCCGGTGCAGCACCACGCCCACCAGCAATGTGTAGGCAATGGCCACCACGGCCGATTCCGTGGGGGTGAAGAGCCCCGAATAGATGCCCCCCAGGATGATGAAGGGCGCCACCAGCGACCACACGCCATGGCGCAGCGCCTCGACGATGGCACGGCCGCTCCAGGTGTCGGTCAGGCCCCGGTAGCCACGCCGGCGCGAGATCAGGTAGTTCACCAGGATCAGTGCCAGCGCCATCACCAGGCCCGGCACGGCCCCTGCCATGAACAGCTTCGGAATCGACAGGCTGGCGAATTCACCGTGTCGCGCCACGGCAGCCGGCGGGATCTGCAGGCCCATGGCCGCCACGCCGAAGATCACCATCGGAATGGAGGGTGGAATGATGATGCCGATGCCACCGGATGCCGCCGTGACGGCGCCCGCATAGGCCTTGTCATAGCCGCGTCGCGTCATGGCCGGCACCATCAGCATGCCCACGGCCGCCGTGGTGGCCGGACCGGAGCCGGAGATGGCGCCAAAGAACACGCAGGCCAGCACCGTGGCCATGCCCAGCCCACCCGTCACCGGCCCGGCCAGCGCCTCGGCAATGTCCACCAGCCGGCGCGAGATGCCGGCCGCCTCCATCAACGCACCAGCCAGCACGAAGGCCGGCAGCGCCATGAGCGGGAAGGAACCCACCGAGGTGTAGGCGATCTGCACCATGCGGACCGGATCAATGTCCAGCACCCAGAAGCAGGCCAGCGCCGACAC
Source organism: uncultured Lautropia sp. (assembly GCA_963552635.1). Taxonomy (GTDB): domain Bacteria; phylum Pseudomonadota; class Gammaproteobacteria; order Burkholderiales; family Burkholderiaceae_E; genus Lautropia. The sequence continues at coordinate 6,202 of CAUVLK010000012.1, forward strand.
GGCCAGCGAGACGGTGATGGGAGCACCAATGAGCAGCAGCACCAGGAAGGATCCGAAAAGGATCGCCACGACGGGATATTCCATGCCCTATTCCTCGTGATGCTGATGGGCCAGCCGCTCGATCTCGGCCTGTTCGGGATCCTTCAGCGCCTCCCCCCGGATCAGCACGCGATAGTCGTTGGCCAGGATTCGTATCGACATCAGCACGAAGGCCACCGGCAGCACCAGATAGAAGTACTTCATCGGCAGGCCCAGTGTCTGCGAACTCCAGAAGCGGTTCATCCGGAAGAAGATGAAGTCGATGCTGAGCCACGCGAAGTACAGGTTGAAGGCCACCCAGATGAGATCGGCCAGCCCCTCGGACACCTTCTTGACGATGGGCGGAAAGAACGTGAACTGGAAGGTGACGCGGTTGTGGGCCGAGAGTCTGGCCGCCACCACGGCCCCAAAGTACGCAAACCACACGAACATGTGCGTGGCCAGTTCATCCGCCCACAGGATGGTGTAATGAAACAGCTGCCGGCTGACGATCTGCGCAAACATCAGCGACACGAAGCCCACCAGCAGACAGGCGCAGACGAATTCCTCGACGTGATCCAGCCAGGACCAGCGGCGCTTCGGACGGGGCTTCTTCTGTGCTTCGGCCATGGCGTTTCCCGTCACAGGACTGGCGGCAGGCACGATCGCCAATCAGCGCCCCAAGGCGCGCTGGGTGGCATCAATCTTCTCCTTGCCGCCCACCGTGTCGTAGAAGCGGGGCCAGACACGCTCCATGGCCACCTTTGCCCAGGCCTCTTCGCCCCCGGCGGGTTCGATGATCTCCATGCCCTTGGCCTGCAGCTGCTGCCTGACCTCACGCTCGGTCCGCTGCAGATAGTCGTAGCTGTGCGCCGTGGCTTCCCGCCCCGCCGCCAGGATGGCATCCTGCATGGCAGGTGTCTGATGCTGGAAGACCTCTTCACTGATCACCAGCGGCTCCAGCGAGAACAGGTAGCGGATGGGGGTGATGTACTTCTGCACCTCGTCGAACTTCATCGCCGCCACGGTGATGAACGGATTGTCCTGCCCGTCCACCACCTTCTGCTGCAAGGCAGTGAAGGTCTCGGACCATGCCAGCGGCGACGGATTGATGCCCCAGGCCTGATAGGTCTCGATCATCACCTCGTTCTTGGGCACGCGGATCACCATGCCGCTCAGGTCCTCCGGATTCGTGACCGGCTTGCGGGAGTTGGTCAGCACCCGGAACCCCGAGAACGCCCAGCCGACGATCCGCACCTGGGCATCATGCACGGTGTTGTCCACCAGTTCGCGACCGATCTCACCCTGCACCAGCGTGCGCGCCTCGTCGGCATTGCGCACGATGTAGGGCAGCGTCAGCACGCTCAGCGTGGGCGAGAACGGCGCCAGGTTGTTGATGGCCAGCACCGACATGTCCAGCGTGCCCATGGCCGCCTCGTTGACAGTGTCCTCCTCACTGCCCAGCTGGCCATTGGGAAACAGCGCCACCCGGTGCACGCCCTGCGTCTTTCGTTCCAGCGACTGCTTGAAGAACGACGCCAGCTCCCACTGGGTACCGCCCTGGGCATCGCCCACGGCCATCTTGAAGGTGGCGGCACAGGCCGTGCCGGAGATGCCCAGCAGAATGGCCACGATCAGCACGATTCCTGCAGATTTCGGTCGCATGGAAGGTCCCTCCCTCGGGTCGGCGCTCTTTCCCGGGCGAGTCTGCCCGGTCTGGATTCGGGAATGTGCCGGCGGTGCACCGGCACGCGTTGCGTCGTCGAAGGACGGGCTACAGCACTTCGTCCTTCAGGTGATACCAGCGGTACAGCGCCCGCTGGCCAAGCCGCCGGAATGGCGCGAACCATTCCGATGTGATGACGCCGGCCACGTTGGGGAAAGGCAGCTGCCCCTGGAAGATGGGCAAGTTCAGCGAGCCTCCGGCGCCGGCGATCCACTGCGCCAGGCGGCGACCGGCCTGGGCAGCGTACATCACGCCATTGCCACCATAGCCAAGCGCGTAATAGATGGCGACGTGAGGGTCGGGCTGCACGATGCGCGGCATCATGTCATGGCTGACATCCACCCAACCCCACCAGGAATAGTCGATGGACACGTCACGCAGGCCCGGAAACTTGCGCGCCATGCCGTCCAGCAGCATCCGCTCGTAGCGCTTGTCGGGCGCACCGCGCCCGGTGATGGCGCTGCGACTGCCGATCTGCAATCGACCATCCGGTGTGAGTCGATAGTAATGGCGCAGCACCCGCGTGTCGGTAATAACCTGATGGGTGCGCAGGCCATTGGCCTCGATCTCCTCGGGCGTGAGCCGGCGCGTGACCACCGAGTTGGACAGGATGGGCATGAGGCGGTTGCGCAGGCGCGGATGCAGTGTCTGCGACGTGTAGCCGCCCGTGGCCACGGCCACGGCCCGCGCACGCACCACGCCACCAGGCGTCCGCAGATGGTGCCAGCCGTCCTTCGTGACCCAGCCCTGCACCGGACTGGCCGGATGCACGGTCGCCCCCAGCGCCCTCGCCTTCTTCAGGTAGCCGAAGGCCAGCTTGGCCGGATGCAAACCCAGCCCCTCGGGTTCGTGCATGGCGCCAGCCGCCTCGTGGTCGTCGATATAGTGGCGGCGCAGCGTGTCGGCGTCCAGGATCTGCGCATCGTAATCGAAGACCTCGCGCAGCACCTTCGCCTCCCGTTCCAGCATCGGCATCCGGGCCGCACGGTGCGCCACGTACAGGTGGCCGCCAGGCTGAACATCGCAGTCGATGTCGGCAATCAGCCGCTTGAAGTACTCCATGCCATCCAGGCATTCGGCATGCAGCGCCAGTGCCGTGTCCAGCCCCCAGCGTGCGATCCATTGCGAGCGGGTCAGGCGGCCGGAGGCGCACTGGGCCTGGCCCCCATTGCGCACACTGCATCCCCAGCTCACGCGATTGGCCTCCAGCACGGTGGCCCGGACGCCGTGATCACGCGCCAGTGCGATGGCGGCCGACAGCCCGGTGAAGCCGGAGCCGATGATGGCCACATCCACCTCGCAGTCACTGTCGATGGGGCCATCGTCCGCGGGCGGCTCACCGGCCGTGGCAATCCAGTAGGTCGGTGAGTAGTCCTGCCCGCATCCGGGCGTGGACGCCACAAGAGGATCATAGGTCGGATCGTAGCGATCCAGCGCACGGGTGGTTGAAACGTCCTTCGACGGCAAGCGTTGGCGAAGGAATCCCTGGTCGACTGCAATATCCATCATGCAAACCCACAAAAAGACATCGGGGCGCAGATCGGCTGCAATCACGTGGCTGCATATACCGGGGATCGACACGCGCCATCGCACGTGCGGACCATCGGAATATCTGCCGATCGGTGCCATGGCCACAATATAAATGACATGGCACCGATCCTATTTATCGGAAAAATACTATTGAAATAACCAAATCATGAAAAAGCGAGGAGCACTCACATCCGCATCAGCAATACCACGCCCGTCATGAATGCGGCAACGAACAGCGCCTCGCTTACCAGCAGCACGATGGGCCGCCAGCCCAGCGCGGCGATCTTCCCGAAGGAGGTCTTCAGCCCCAGCGCCGAGATGGAGATGACGAGCGCCCAGGAAGAAGCATCACCGGCCAGGTCATGAACGGCCGCCGGGATCCAGCCCAGGCTGTTGAGCACCATCAGCAGCACGAACATCAGCAGGAAGAAGGGCAGCAGCGGTGGCCGCTTCGCCGGTCGGCTGCCATCCAGTACGGCAGACTGCGCCACGGCCTTGCGAAAGATGAGGGCCAGCATCAGCACCACCGGCACCAGCATGGCCACCCGGAACATCTTGGCCAGCGTGGCGGCCTTGGCGATCTCGGGCGACAGGATGTTGCCCGCGCCCACCACCTGCGTCACATCATGAATGGCGCCGCCCAGGAAGAGGCCTGCCTCGGCCACCGACATGCCCAGCCAGCGCACCCACAGCGGATACAGCACCATCACCACCGTGGACAGGCTGGCGATGCCGATGGCCGTCATCAGCGTGTTGCGCTCGTTCTCGGCCGTCTGCGGCATGGTGGCGGAAATGGCCATGGTGGCCGAGATGCCGCAGATGCCCGTCCCTCCGCCCGACAGCAGCCCCAGCATGGGCGGCAGGCGCAGCGCGCGCGCCATCAGCACCCCGAAGGACATGGTCAGAATCACGGCCCCCGCCAGGCCCAGGATGCCCCAGAGCCCCAGCGCGGAAACATCGGCCATGACGATGCGGGCGCCCAGCAGCGCCACCCCGATGCGCACCAGCTTCTTGGCCGAGAACTCGATGCCCGGCACGCAACGCACGTCTTCAGACAGGAAATGGAAGGCGATGCCGATCAGCAGTGCGTAGAGGAACTTCGGGCCGCCGTAGTGCTCGGACACGAAGCTGGCGGCCACGGCAATGACCGTGGCCAGCATGACGCCGGGCAGGTACCTGCCCACGACGGAGAAAGGCGTGGCAGGGTCGGGGCGGGAAGGCATGGCAATGAGCGGATGAGGGAGCGGGATCAAGGACCCCGGCATCATACCCTGCCCGCCTGAGCAACCCCGCCCGACAGAAAAAGCCCCGGACAGAAAAAACCCCTGATTCCCGCCAGCGCGTCAGCCGGGGGAACCAGGGGATGCGTCCGCCCGGGCCAGCCCCGGGCGGAAACGGACAACGGACGGCCGATCAGGCGCTCTGCAGCGCCGTCACCGCAATGGCGTTGATGATGTCGGGCGTATCGGCGCCCCGCGACAGGTCGTTGGCCGGACGGCGCAGGCCCTGCAGCAGCGGTCCCACCACCATGGCGCCACCGATGCGCTCGGTGATCTTGTAGCCGATGTTGCCGGCATCCAGGTTGGGGAACACCAGCACGTTGGCACGGCCCTTCAGCTTGGAATCCGGGAGCTTGCGGGTGGCGATCGACGGCACCATGGCCGCATCGAACTGCACTTCGCCGTCCAGCTTCAGATCCGGCTCGGCCGCGGCCAGCAGCGCCACGGCACGCTGGACCTTCTCGACGTCGGGGTGCTTGCCACCACTGCCGGCGGTGGAGAAGGACAGCATGGCCACACGCGGCTCTTCACCCAGCAGCTGCTGGGCGCTGCGACTACCGGCGCGGGCAATGTCCACCAGCTCCTCGGACGTGGGATTGATGACCAGGCCGCAGTCGGTGTAGATAAGGCCGCCCTGCATGGGGTGATGGGGCTTGTCCAGCGCCACCAGGAAGAAGCTGGACACCAGGCTGGTGCCCGGTGCCGTGCCGATGAGCTGGATGGCGGTACGGACCACGTCGGCCGTGGTGTGCACGGCGCCGGCCACCGAGCCGTCCACCTTGCCCTCGGCCACCAGCATGTTGGCAAACACCAGAGGCTTCTGGATCTCGGCAGCCGACTTCTCGGGCGTCATGCCCTTGTGCTGGCGATGCTGGAAGAGACGATCGGCCAGGGCCGCCGTCTCGGGGTCGGTGGCGGGATCGCGGATGGTGAGGCCATCCAGCGACAGCCCTTCGGCGGCCGCACATTGTTCGATGGCCTTGCGGTTGCCCACCAGCGTGATGCGGGCCACGCCGCGCTGCTGCGCCTGCACGCCGGCCCGCAGCACGCGGGGATCGTCGGCTTCACACAGCACGACGTTCCGGTTCAGCGCGCTGGCACGCTGCTGGACGCCCTGCAGCAAGTCCGGGAGGGCGGGATCAGGGATGTAGGTGAGAGTGCTCATGGCAAACGACGGAAAAGGGACAATGGGCAGGATCCTGAATGTGATCCCATGGTACCCCAGCGCCCCCGCCATCGGCGCACCCTTCTGCCATGGTGAAAACCCCAACCCGCAAGCCCTCACCCTACGGGATTCCTGGGGATCCTCTGGATAAGTCACGCGAACCGGCGCGCCACGGAACGGAATGCAGGACAAGGCGACATTTGCTGTCAATAGCGGCGCTATTGACAGCAAATGGCAACGCAGTCATGCGCCCGTTACGGGGATGCGACGGCCGCGGGGACTTGTTCAGAGGATCCCTAGACATAATCCCGGTACTTGTCCAGGAAGCGCACCGGCTTCGACAGCGCATCGCGCCGGAACGGATCGCCCAGCTCACGGGTGCACATGATCTCGATGATGCAGGTCTTGCCCTCGTTCATCTGCATGTCGATGGCTTTCTTCAGGCTGGGGCCCACGTCTTCCAGACGGTCCACCACGATGCCCTCGGCCCCCATGGAACGGGCAATGCCGGCAAAGCTCGGGCTGTCCAGCTCACCGGCCACGAAACGGCGGTTGTAGAAATCCACCTGATTCTTCTTCTCGGCTCCCCACTGCCGGTTGTGGAACACCACCGCCGTGACCGGGATACCGTGCCGCACGCAGGTCATGGTCTCGACCATGCTCATGGCCCAGGCACCGTCCCCGGCATAGGACACCGCCGGCCGGTCGGGACGGGCCACCTTGGCGCCGATGATGGTGGGGAAGGCGTAGCCGCAGTTACCGAAGCTCATCGGTGCGAAGAAGCTGCGCGGCCGCTCGAAGCGCAGGTAGCTGTGCGCCACCGAATTGATGTTGCCGATGTCGGTGGAGAGCATCACGTCCGGCGGCAGCGCCTTTTCCAGCTCGCGCAGCACCTGGCGCGGATGCAGGTACTGGCCGCCGCTGAAAGGCGTCTCGCCCTTCTGCTCCTCGATCATTTCCAGACTGTACGGATCGGTCTCGTGCGTCCAGGCGTCCAGCTCCCGCTCCCAGGCCGCCTTCTCGGCCTGGATCTTCGCGGCACGCTCGGCCTTCGTGGCATCCGACACCAGCGTGCGGCCCTGCAACCGCTCAAGCAGCGCCTCGGCCGCCGCCTTCGCATCGCCGCAGATGCCCACCGAGATCTTCTTCACCAGCCCCAGCATCTTGTTGTCGGCATCCACCTGGATGATCTGCGCCGATTTCGGCCAGTAGTCCATGCCATGCTGGGGCAGCGTGCCGAACGGCCCCAGACGGGTGCCCAGCGCCAGAACCACGTCTGCCTGGGAAATCAGCTTCATGCCTGCCTTGGAGCCCTGGTAGCCCAGCGGACCGCACCACAGCGGGTGGCTGGCCGGGAAGCTGTCGTTGTGCTGGTAGCTGTTGACCACCGGCGCCCCCAGCCGCTCGGCCAGCGCCCGGCACTGCTCCACGCCATCGGCCATCACCACGCCACCGCCCGACACGATGACCGGGAACCTGGCCTGGGCCAGCAGATCGGCGGCACGGTCCAGACTTTCCTTGCCGCCCGGACCACGCTCCAGCGGCATCGGACGGGGGATTTCCGTCTTGATCTCGCCATAGAAATGGTCGCGCGGGATGTTGAGCTGCGTGGGGCCCATTTCCGACAGCGCCCGGTCGAAGCAGCGCCCGGTGTATTCGGCCATGCGCGCCGGGTTGTTGACGTGCGCCTGATACTTGGTGAATTCCTGGAACATGGGCAGCTGGTTGCATTCCTGAAAGCCCCCCAGCCCCATCGTGCGCGTACCGGCCTCGGGCGTGACGATGACCACCGGGCTGTGCGCCCAGTACGCCGCCGCAATGGCCGTGACACAGTTGCTGATGCCCGGGCCGTTCTGCCCGATGACCACGCCCTGGCGGCCGCTGGCACGCGAGTAGCCGTCTGCCATGTGAGCCGCCCCCTGCTCATGCACCACCGAAATGAAGCGGATGCCCGCCGGCGTGAAGATGTCCATCGCATCCATGAAGGCCGACCCCATGATGCCGAAAATGTTCTTCACCCCGTGGGCCACCATGGTCTCCACGAAAGCCTCGGAAGGCGTCATTTTCTGAACCCCTTCCACCACCTGTCTCTCGTCTTTCACCATGTTCCCTTCTCCTCTTTCAGAAAACCGATGCGGGCGCATCCATTTGAAATCCATGACAAGCGGATTATTTTCTGGACACAGAAAGAAGTGTCAATAAAACCTGCTGATAATACGCATGAGTCCATGCGCAAACCGCATTTACCCCCTCAGGCAGGCATGACAGACAAGAGCGCCTCTCTTTCAGAAAACCTGCTCATTCAGCCCCCTCTCGTTCGCTTGCCCGCTCATCCGTCCTCCTCCCACCCATCCGTCCTCCCACCCATCCAAGATCCCCCATCCAAGATCCACTTGCCTGCTCGCTGAACGTCGGCCCACCCTCCCGGCGTGATGACGCGCCACACGCCTCTGCCTGACAGGCAACGATGGGCGCCCCCTTCTGACGCCGGAACGGCAAGGGCGCTATGATCATGTCCATCGACACGTCGCCCGGCCCTGCCGGCGGCAGCAACCGCATCCCTCACAGGCCCTTTCCATGCTGATTCCCGTCATCCTGTCCGGCGGCGCCGGAACCCGACTCTGGCCCGTCTCGCGTGAAGGTCACCCCAAGCCCTTCATGAAGCTGCCCGACGGCGAAAGCCTGCTGATGAAGACCTACCGGCGCGCACGCCGCGTGGCCGATCCGGGCGAGATCCTGACGGTGACCAACCGCGAGTACTTCTTCCTGTCGCGCGACGAGTACCAGCTGACCCTGCCCGATGAGCCCGAGCGTCCCACCTTCCTGCTGGAACCCTTCGGCCGCAACACGGCTCCTGCCATTGCCCTGGCAGCCCTGCAGGTGGCCGATCGCCACGGCCCCGACGCCCTGATGCTGGTGATGCCCGCCGACCACCTGATCAGCGACGAGACCCTGTTCGGCACCACCGTCGGCCAGGCCGCCGCACTGGCCGCCCAGGGGTATCTGGTCACCTTCGGCATCCAGCCCACCGCTCCGGAAACAGGCTACGGCTACATCGAGGCCGGAGAATCCATCCCGGGCGCGGGTCACCAGGCCAGCAATGGCCGTCACGTGGTCCGCTTCATCGAGAAGCCCGCCCGCGAGAAGGCCGAGCAGCTGCTGGCCGCCGGCAACTACCTGTGGAACTCGGGCATGTTCTGCTTTGCCGCCCGCACCATGCTGGAAGCCCTGCAGCAGCACGCCCCTGACGTGCTGCGCGCCGCTCGCGCCTGCCAGGCCAGCGCGAAGCAGGAGCACACCAGCCACGCCACCCTGCTGGAGATCGTCGGCGACGACTTCCGCGAGGCACCGGACATCTCCATCGACTATGCCGTCATGGAGAAATCCGACCGCGTGGCCGTGGTGCCCGGCACCTTCGGCTGGAACGACATCGGCTCATGGGATGCAGTGCGCAGCCTCTCGGCGCCCGATGACGAGGGCAACCGCAGCACGGGCGAGACCGTCTTCGTCGACAGCCACGACGTGTATGTCCACAACAGCGAAGACCGCCTGGTGGCCACCGTCGGCCTGGAGAACCTGCTCATCATCGACACCCCCGACGCCCTGCTGGTGGCTGCCGCCGACCAAGCCCAGAAGGTGAAGGAGGTGGTGAAGGAACTGAAGGCCCGCAAGCACGAAGCCGCCCAGCTGCACCGTACCGTGGCGCGCCCCTGGGGTACCTACACCATCCTGGGCGAAGGTTCGCGCTACAAGATCAAGCGTATCGAGGTGAAACCCGGCGCCAGCCTGAGCCTGCAGATGCACCACCACCGCAACGAGCACTGGATCGTCGTCAAGGGCATGGCCAAGGTCACCAACGGCGACGAGGAAATCTTCGTGGGGACCAACGAGTCCACCTACATCCCGGCCACCCACCGCCACCGGCTGGAGAACCCCGGCCTGCTGCCGCTGGTGATGATCGAGGTACAGAGCGGCGAATACCTGGGCGAAGACGACATCGTGCGCTTTCAGGACAACTATGGCCGTGCCTGAAGCCGCCCAGGGCATCACCGCCGTCGTCGTCACCTACAACCCCGACCCCGAGCAGCTCGCCCGGCTCTGCCAGGCCGTGCAGCCACAGGTCGAGCACGTCGTGCTGGTCGACAACGGATCATCCGCCGAGACCCTGGCCGCCCTTCAGGCCCTGGTGGAAGGCCCTTCCAGTGCGCTGACCCTGCTGGCCCTGGGCGAGAACCGGGGCATCGGCGCCGCGCAGAACGCCGGCATCGCCATGGCACGCCAGCACGGCAGCAGCTACGTGCTGCTGCTGGACCATGACAGCATTCCCGAGACCGGCATGGTGGCCACCCTGCGCGCCGCCATCGAAAACCAGCCTGCCGGTAGCCTCCCGGTGGCCGCTGCCGGCCCGCGCTACGCCGATGCGCGCCAGACCACCAACCCTTCCCCCTTCGTGCAGCTGGAAGGATTCAAGCGCGTGCGCTGCGAATGCCAGCACGCCGGCCAGCTCATCGAGGTGGAGCACCTGATCGCCTCCGGCAGCCTGATCCCCATGGCCGTGCTGGACGCCGTGGGCGACATGGACGAGCGGCTCTTCATCGACTACGTGGACATCGAGTGGTGCCTGCGAGCCGCCCACGCCGGCTACCGGATGCTGGGCGTGTGCGACGCCCGCATGCAGCATGAACTGGGCGATACCCCCATCCGCTTCATGGGCAAGCACCTGCCCGACCATTCCCCCCTGCGCCACTACTACCTGTTCCGCAACGCCCTGCTGCTGCAGCGCATGCCGCACATTGGCTGGCGCTGGAAAGTGGTGGATGCCTACCAGACCGTCATGAAGTACGGCTTCTACGCCCTGGTGGCCACGCCACGGCTACCGCGCATCCGCATGATGAACCGGGGCCTGTGGGACGGTCTGCTGGGCCGCGGCGGTGCCTATCGACCGCACTGACACCCCGGCTTCACCACCCGAGGGCAGCAGGCACGCCACCCCGCCTGCATCGTCCACTCCCTGCCCAGGCCCAAGAAACCCCTGAAAAATCAGGCCTGTTCCCGGCATGTCCGGGGTTTCCCATCACCATCTGCGCCCTTCCGTCACAATAACGGTTGCCCAGCCACACAGGTTCCCATGAAGATCACCCTCTCCATCGTCAGCCACGGCCAGCGCGACATCGCCCTGCGCATGCTGGACGACATCCTGCGCCTGAGCCCTCCGGACGTGGCGGAAATCATCTACACCGCCAACATCCCCGAACGCGATCTGCCTGCCCTGAACATGGGCCATATCCGCCTGGTGGTGATCCGCAACGAGACCCCCAAGGGATTCGGCAGCAACCACAACACCGCCTTCTCACACTGCCGCACGCCCTACTTCTGCGTGATGAACCCGGACCTGCGGTTCGACACCGATCCCTTCCCGGCCCTGCTGCAGGACCTGACCGGCACACCGAAGCGGGGTCTGGTAGCCCCCCGGATCTACAGCCCTGAAGGCGAGCTGGCCAACACCGCCCGCAAGCTGTACACCCCGCGTGAGCTGATCCGCCAGAAACTGCACCCCGTCAACCACGGCGACCACCCCGACTGGCTGGCTGGCATGTTCCTGCTGTTCAACAGTCGCGCCTACAACGAGATCCGCGGCTTCGACGAAGGCTACTTCCTGTACATCGAGGACGTGGACATCTGCAGCCGCCTCTGCCTGGCCGGCTGGAGCCTCGCCCAGGTGGCCGACACCCGCGTGGTGCACGATGCCCGCAAGCAGAGCCATCGATCGCTGCGCTTCACCCGCTGGCACATCGGCGGCATGCTGCGCTACTGGACCCGCACCTGCTTCTGGCGCTATGGGTGGCGGCTTTGGCGGGAGGGGCGCAAGGCTGGGAAAGAGTGATCGAAGCGGGTTTCCAGTAGCCTGCACGCGGGTCTCATCGCCTTCCAGACAGCCGGCGCCTAGGCCAAAGGGTAGGTTTCCTTTCCGGTTCGTAAGCTTTAAGACCTGCGTCCCCCGTCAGTATCTCCACATCGTAACCGGCGCGAGCGTAGTACTCTGCCACATCCTTGATCGTGGCATCACCAATGGAGGTACCGCGCGCCGCAAGCTCTGG